>NZ_JBSFYR010000019.1:0-100717 GCF_053599875.1 Streptomyces sp. NPDC005151
CACCTTGCCGGATCGAATGTGTCACCACATCCAACCGTCTCACCAGTTCTGGCCGTGACTAGCAACCCGGTGAACCTTCCCGGTCACAGCACTAGCGGCCGCCCAGCGGGGCACGCGATCCGGTTTCGGGTACCGGGGGAACGTGTCACGGCCCCGCGCGCAGTACCTGGGCCACCACCGGCCCCGCCGCGTCGCCGCCGTGGCCGCCGGACTGGACGACGGCCGCTGCCGCCAGGTCATTGCTGAAGCCGGTGAACCAGCTGTTGGACGTGGACTGGCTGTCCACCTCCGCCGAGCCCGTCTTGGCGCCCTTGTCGCCGCCCACGCCTGCCATGGCTGTCGTGCCAGTGCCGCTCGGGCTGGTCGCGGTGTAGCGCATCATCTGCCGCAGCTGCTCCGCCACGTTTCCCGGCAGTTCGCGGGCGGTGGCGAACGGACGGTCGTCCAGGTCCTGGGCGACGAGATACGGCTGCTTGAAAGCGCCGTTCTTCGCGGTCGCGGTGACCGACGCCATGTTCAGCGGGCTCATGAGGATCTTGCCCTGGCCGATGTACGAGGCCGCGGTCTCGGCCCCCGAGGACTCGGGGACGGAGCCGTCGAAGGACGGCACACCGGTCTGCCAGTTGTCCCGGCCGAGGCCGAAGTAGTCACGGGCTTCCTGGCCCAGTGCCGTACCGGCCCGGTCGCCCAGCGGCTTGACCGGCTTGATGAAGGCTGTGTTGCAGGACCGGGCGAAGGCGTCCCGCAGGGTGCCGTCGGCAATGGAGAAGTCCTTCAGGTTATGGAAGACCACTCCCTCCCACGACACGGTGGACGGGCACTCCACCTTCGATCCCGCACTCCCGAGACCGTTCTGGACGATCATCGCGGCCGTGACGATCTTCATCGTGGATCCCGGGGCCAACTGGCCCGACATGGCAGCGTTGTAGCCGTCCTTCCGGTTGTTGGCGATCGCCCGTATCGCCCCGGTCGTCGGTTGGACCGCCGCCACGGACGTTTCCCCGAACCGCTTCACGGCCTGCTCCGCAGCCGCCTGTATCCCCGCGTCCAGCGTGGTCTGCAGCTTGCCCGGCCTGCCCTTGGCGAGGGTCAGCAGGGTCTTGTCCGGCCCGTCCGTGTTCGCGCTCTCGATCCAGGTCTCGATACCGGCCGTGCCGCCGGCCTTCTCCCCGTACTTCTCGCGCAGGGCGTCCAGGATCGGGCCCAGGGAGGGGTACTTCTCCTTGGTGAGCACCCTGCCGTTGCGGTCGACGGCCTCGATCGACGGCGCCGACGCCTCACCCGTCTTCAGCGACGCACCGGCCGTCAACTGCGGGTGGACCACGGCGGGGGCCCAGTCGACCAGTGGCCGGCCGGTGGTCAGGCCGCGCACCACGGTCAGTTCGGAGGAGTACGACCAGGGCTTGCTCTTCCCCTCGAACGACACGGTCGCCTTCACCGTGTAGGGCACCTTCGTACCGACCGCCGGGCCCGGAGTGATCACCGCATCGGTGACGTGGGCGCTCTCGCGGTAGCCGCTCAGGGCCGGTTCGGCCTCGGTCGCGTTGTTCGTGAGCTGGGACGCGACGGTCGCGTCACCGCTCGCCCAGGCCTTGAGGAACTTCTTCGACGTGTCGTCGATCTCCGCCTTGGTGACCGGCCCCGTCTTCACTTCGGCGGACGTGGACTTGCTGTCCGTACCGTCGCCGCCACCGCCGTTCAGCCCGTCCAGGACGTTGTACGCGCCGTAGCCCACCCCGCCGACCACGACCGCGAACACTCCGCCGACTATCGCGACCTTCGCTCCACTGCGCATCCCTGCAGTCCCCCTCCCCAGGAGTTCCCCTTGAACGTGTTCAAGGGGATGCTGCTGGGCACCCTACGGGACTGTGGTGACAGTCGAGATGGTTGTTATAAGGAACGCGATACGTGTGGCGTGAATGCAACGGTCGAATCATGGTGTGCCGGTCAAATCCAGGTATCCAGCCACATCCGGTCCCGCCAGGACTCGTCGGGAATGGGCGATCCCGTGTAGATGGGCCAGAAATAAATGAAGTTCCAGATGATCAGCAGGACCAGCACGCCCGCCGCGATCGCGCCCAGCGTGCGCCGCCGTTCGCCCGAGGGATCGCCGGTGATGAGGCCAAGCTCCTGTCTGGGGCCGCTCCCCGCCGCAGGGCCGAGCATCGCACCGATCATCATCGCCACCGCCAGACAGAGGAACGGCACGAAGACGACCGCGTAGAAGAGGAAGATCGTCCGCTCCTGGTAGAGGAACCAGGGCAGCCAGCCCGCCGCCACCCCGCACGCGATCGCACCCGCCCGCCAGTCGCGGCGGAAGAACCAGCGCCACAGCACGTACAGCAGCGCGAAGCACGCGGCCCACCACAGCAGCGGTGTGCCGATCGCCAGGACCTCGCGGGCGCACTTGCCGGTCGCCGAACCCGTGCAGCCGTTCTGCTCCTCCGGGTAGAAGTACGAGACGGGACGGCCCAGGACGATCCAGCTCCAGGGGTTCGACTGGTACGTGTGCCCCGAGGTCAGGTTCACGTGGAACTCGTAGACCTGGTACTCGTAGTGCCACAGGCTGCGCAGCCAGTCCGGCAGCCAGGTCCAGTGGCCGCCCGCTCCGTCGGTCGTCGCCCAGTCCCGGTAGTAGCCGTGGCGCTGGGGGTCGTTCCTGATGATCCAGCCGGTCCAGGACGCGAGGTACGTCAGGATCGCGACCGGCACCGTCGAGACGAACGCCGGCAGCAGATCGCGTTTGATCACCGCCTGGTACGGGCGGACCGCACCGGCCGTCCGGCGGGCGCCGACATCCCACAACACCGTCATCAGGCCGAACGCGACCAGGAAGTACAGCCCGTTCCACTTCGTGCCGGACGCCAGGCCCAGCGAGAGCCCCGCAGCGATCCGCCACGGCCGCCACCCCAGCCGCAGCGTCTCCGCGATCTGCGTGTCCGGGCGCAGCACGCCCTCCGCGTCGACCGGCAGCGCCGCAGCCAGCCTGCGCCGCGCCCAGTCCCGGTCGATCAGCAGGCAGCCGAACGCCCCCAGCACGAAGAACATCAGCACCAGGTCGAGCAGCGCCGTGCGGCTCATCACGAAGTGCAGCCCGTCGACGGCGAGCAGCGCGCCCGCCAGGCATCCCAGGAACGTCGACCGGAACAGCCGCCGCCCGATCCGGCACAGCATCAGCACCGACAGCGTGCCGAGCACCGCCACCATGAACCGCCAGCCGAACGGCGTGAACCCGAAGAGCTGCTCACCGAACCCGATGATCCACTTGCCGACCGGCGGATGCACCACATAACCGGGATCCGTCGGCACCGGCACCAGCGACGGGTCGGCCAGGATCGACTTGTCGACGTCCTTCGGCCAGGACCCCTCGTACCCCTGCTTGATCAGGGCCCAGGAGTCCTTGGCGTAGTACGTCTCATCGAATATCACCGCCTTCGGGCTGCCCAGATGCCAGAACCGCAGCACCCCGGCGACCAGCGCCACCAGCAGTGGCCCGCCCCAGGCCGACCACCGCACCAGCCGGCCGGCCGTCGGCGGGGACACCCCCAGCACAGCCCAGAGCTGCTGTCCCGGCCGGGTGTACGTCGGGACCAGCCGTTCACGCAGCCCGATTACGGAGCGGGGCGTATGGCCGAAGCGGCGCAGCCGCTGCTGCCAGGACGGCAGCTCTTCACCGTGCTGGTTCCCGGCGTCTTGACCCTGCTGGGCATCGGGCGCAGTACTCGTCACCGCGCCATCGTAGGGAACGCATCTGTGCGACTGCTGTCGCCCGTGCTGGGAGGATGGCTGATGTGACTGGAACGACTGGAACGCTGGTACTCGCAGGAACCCCCATCGGCGATGTGGCGGACGCCCCGCCACGGCTTGCCGCCGAACTGGAGACGGCCGATGTCGTCGCCGCGGAGGACACCCGTCGGCTGCGCCGTCTGACGCAGGCGCTCGGCATCCACACCACGGGGCGTGTCGTCTCCTACTTCGAGGGCAACGAGTCGGCCCGTACGCCCGAACTCGTCGAGGCGCTGATGGGCGGCGCCCGGGTGCTGCTGGTCACGGACGCCGGGATGCCGTCGGTCTCCGACCCCGGCTACCGGCTCGTCGCCGCCGCCGTGGAGAAGGACATCAAGGTCACCGCGGTCCCCGGCCCGTCCGCCGTGCTCACCGCGCTCGCCCTGTCCGGGCTGCCCGTCGACCGGTTCTGCTTCGAGGGTTTCCTGCCGCGCAAGGCCGGCGAACGGCTCGGCCGGCTCCGAGAGGTCGCCGACGAGCGCCGCACCATGGTCTTCTTCGAGGCCCCGCACCGGCTCGACGACACCCTCGCCGCGATGGCCGAGGTGTTCGGCAGCGACCGCCGGGCCGCCGTGTGCCGGGAGCTGACCAAGACGTACGAGGAAGTGAAGCGCGGCCCGCTGGGCGATCTCGCGGTCTGGGCGGCCGAAGGCGTACGCGGCGAGATCACCGTCGTCGTCGAGGGCGCTGCGGAATCGGCGGAGGAACTGGACGCCGCCGAGCTGGTACGCAGGGTGCAGGTGCGCGAGGAGGCGGGGGAGCGGCGCAAGGAGGCGATCGCCGCCGTCGCCGCGGCCGCCGGCCTGCCCAAACGCGACGTTTTCGATGCGGTCGTCGCGGCAAAGAATGCGGCTCGGACCGGCCCAGCAGACGGCAAAGGTCTATCGTAAAAAGCAAAGCGCGAGCCGCGCACCGGCCACTTTTGCCACGAGAAGGCCAAGACCGCTCCAACACTCGACAGGACCTGGTGCGCTCCCGCCGGTAAAGGCGTCCACTGAATCAGGGACGCATTCTCCGGAGTGCTTGTCCGGCGGACAAGAGGAGCAGGCATGAGCGACATCGCAGCAACCACCGTGCATGAGGCGTATGCCTTCGCCTGCATGGGTTGCGGACACGGTTGGGAACAGGTCTACGACATCGAGCACCACACGGACGGCCGCGGCCAGCCCTTCGTCGTGTACCGCGTGCAGGGGCAGCTCGTTCCCTCACCGCTGAACCGGCTCACCTGCCTCAACTGCGACGGGCACAAAGTCCGCATCATGCGCGCCGGGCAGGTCTCCTCCATCGCGGAAACCCTGCGACGCCTGAACTTCGCGACCCCGACCGGCGCCACCGCCGGGCCCATACCGTCTTCGGAGAGCGCGTCGGAGCGCTCCCCGCACCAGTGGCGTTTCGTGCATATGTTTCGCGCGCGGCAGCGCCGTAAGTGAGGTCCGGGCCCGGTGACACCGGGCTCTCATAGGATCGCCCTATGAGCCCCAAGGACGCCCCGCCGCTGCCCGAACCCCTTCGGGTACCGGTCGCCGATTCGCACACCCATCTGGACATGCAGGACGCCACCGTCGAGGAGGGCCTGGCCAGGGCCGCGGCGGTCAACGTCACCACCGTGATCCAGGTGGGCTGCGACGTGAAGGGCTCGCGCTGGGCCGCCGAGACCGCCGCCGCGCACCCGAGTGTTTACGCGGCGGTGGCGCTCCACCCCAACGAGGCGCCGCGCATCGTGCACGGGGACCCGGAGGGCAGGTCGCGGCAGGGTGGCCGGGAACCCGGCGGGAAGGCGGCACTCGACGAGGCGCTCGCCGAGATCGACCGGCTGGCCGCCCTCGACCAGGTGCGCGGCGTCGGTGAGACCGGGCTCGATTACTTCCGTACCGGCCCCGAGGGCATGGCCGCCCAGGAGGAGTCCTTCCGGGCCCACATCGAGATCGCCAAACGGCACGGCAAGGCGCTCGTCATCCACGACCGCGAGGCGCACGCCGATGTGCTGCGCGTCCTCGCCGACGCGGGCGCCCCCGAGCGGACCGTGTTCCACTGCTACTCCGGTGACGCCGAGATGGCCCGGATCTGCGCGGACGCCGGGTACTTCATGTCGTTCGCGGGCAATGTGACGTTCAAGAACGCCCAGCCGCTGCGGGACGCGCTGTCCGTGGCGCCGATCGAGCTGGTCCTGGTGGAGACGGACGCGCCGTTCCTCACCCCCGCCCCGTACCGCGGACGCCCCAACGCGCCGTATCTCATTCCCGTCACGCTCCGTGCCATGGCGGAGGTGAAGGGCGTCGACGAGGACACCCTGGCGTCGGCGATCAACGAGAACACGGCTCGCGCGTTCGATTACTGACGCATCGCGCCATGACGGTGTGCAGCCGCGCCGCTTTGGAGAGTGACAGAAGGTCCACTGTCGTCCCGGACGCCCCTCGGGCGACCGGGACGGACGGATCTTCTGGAGCGTCGTGAGCAATCTGCAGGGCAGTCACCGTGCGGCAGCCGGCAGGGGTACGGCGGTGGGGACGCCGCCGAACGTCCCCGCGCCGTTGTCGCTCGCTGAGCCGGTCCATGAGTCGTTCCACGAGGAGCAGACGCTCGTCGCCCCGGGGCCGGTCCACGAACCGACCGTCGTCGACACCCAGGTGCCACCTCCCGCCCCCGCGGGCATCCGCACCGGCGGCCGGGCCGAGGCCCGGCGTGCCGCACGGCGGCACAGGGCCCCCGTCCGCCCGGAGAACCTGCGCCGACTCGTCCCGCAGGCCCTGGTCATCGCCTTCCTGGCAGGCGGCACCACCGCCTTCCTCGCCGACGACAAAGCGGTGGAACTCACTGTCGATGGGGAGCCGCGCACCCTGCACACGTTCGCCGACGACATCGACGAGCTCCTCGACGAGCAGGGCATCACCGTCGGCGCCCATGACGTCCTCACCCCCGCGCGCGGCAGTGAGCTCGCACACGGCGACGAGGTCACCGTCCGGCACAGCCGCCCGGTGACCCTCACCCTCGACGGGGTCCGGCGCCGGGTGTGGACCACCGCCGACACGGTCGACGGCGCCCTGCGCCAGCTCGGGGTGCGCGCCGAGGGGGCGTACCTCTCCGCGACCCGCTCCTCCGCGATCGGCCGGACCGGGCTCGCCCTGGACGTCCGTACCGAACGCACCGTGACCTTCATGGCCGACGGCCGGGAACGCACCGTCCGCACCAACGCCGCGACCGTCCGCGAGGCCATCGACGAGGCGGGCATCACGCTGCGCGGCGAGGACACCACCTCTGTGGACCCGCAGAGCTTCCCGCGCGACGGCCAGACGGTCTCCGTCATGCGGATCACCGGCTCCCGCGAGGTGCGCGAGGAGCCCATCCCGTACGCCGAGCAACGCTCCGAGGACCCTTCGCTCTTCGCCGGTACGGAAGTCGTCGAGCGCGAGGGCAGGCCGGGCGCCCGCCGGATCACGTACGCCGTGCGGACCGTCAACGGCGTCCGGCAGCGGCCCCGGGCGCTGGACGCGGAGACCGTCCGCACGCCGGTCGACCGGATCGTGAAGGTCGGCACCGGGCGGCAGCCGCAGTCGGTGGCGGACGTGGACGGGCTGAACTGGCACGGGCTCGCGGCCTGCGAGTCCGGCGGCCGGCCCGGGGCGGTCGGCGCCAGCGGCACGTACGGCGGGCTGTACCAGTTCGACAGGCAGACCTGGCATGCCCTCGGCGGCAGAGGGCGCCCGCAGGACGCCCCGGCGTCCGAGCAGACGTTCCGGGCGAAGAAGCTCTACGTGCAACGGGGGGCGAGCCCGTGGCCGCACTGCGGCCGTAGGCTTACCGGGTGAGCAGCACAGAGCCCGACGCCCTCCTGGGGCCCGCAGACATCCGCGACCTGGCCGCGAAGCTGGGCGTACGTCCCACGAAGCAGCGCGGTCAGAACTTCGTCATCGACGCCAATACCGTCCGCAGGATCGTGCGGACCGCGCAGGTCCGCCCGGACGACGTGGTGGTGGAAGTCGGGCCGGGGCTGGGTTCGCTGACCCTGGCGCTGCTGGAGGCGGCGGACCGGGTCGTCGCCGTCGAGATCGACGACGTGCTCGCGGCGGCGCTGCCCGCCACGGTCGCGGCCCGGATGCCGGGCCGCGCCGACCGGTTCTCGCTCGTCCACTCCGATGCGATGCTGGTCACGGAGCTGCCGGGCCCGGCGCCCACCGCCCTCGTCGCCAACCTGCCGTACAACGTCGCCGTGCCGGTCCTGCTGACGATGCTGGAGCGGTTCCCGACCATCGAGCGGACCCTGGTCATGGTGCAGGCCGAGGTCGCCGACCGGCTGGCCGCCCGGCCGGGCAACAAGGTCTACGGCGTGCCCTCGGTGAAGGCCAACTGGTACGCGGACGTCAAGCGGGCCGGGTCCATCGGTCGCACCGTCTTCTGGCCGGCCCCCAACGTCGACTCCGGTCTGGTGTCGCTGGTCCGGCGCACCGAGCCGATCACGACGACCGCGAGCCGGGCCGAGGTCTTCGCCGTCGTCGACGCGGCGTTCGCCCAGCGCCGCAAGACGCTCCGGGCGGCCCTGGCCGGCTGGGCGGGTTCCGCGCCCGCCGCCGAGGCGGCCCTGGTCGCGGCCGGGATCTCGCCGCAGGCACGGGGCGAAGCGCTGACGGTCGAGGAGTTCGCGGCCATCGCCGAGAACAAGCCCGCCCTGAAGACCGATGAGGACCAGACCGCCGGGAGCAATGAGTGAGCGTCACCGTCCGCGTCCCCGCCAAGGTCAACGTCCAGCTCGCGGTAGGTGCTGCGCGCCCCGACGGCTTCCATGACCTGGCCAACGTCTTCCTCGCCGTCGGCCTGTACGACGAGGTGACCGTCACCCCCGCCGACGAGCTGACGGTCACCTGCTCGGGCCCGGACGCCGCCCAGGTCCCGCTGGACGCCTCCAACCTCGCAGCCCGCGCCGCGATCGCGCTCGCCGAACGCCATGGCATCGCGCCCCACGTGCACATCCACATCGCCAAGGACATCCCTGTCGCGGGCGGCATGGCGGGCGGCAGCGCCGACGGTGCGGCAGCGCTGCTCGCCTGCGACGCCCTCTGGTCCACCGGCGCCACCTGGGACGAGCTGCTCGCCATCTGCGCGGAACTCGGCAGCGACGTGCCGTTCTCCCTGGTCGGCGGCGCTGCCCTCGGGATCGGCCGCGGCGAACAACTGACCACGATCGACGTCGGCGGCACCTTCCACTGGGTCTTCGCGGTCGCCGACGGCGGGCTCTCCACCCCGGCCGTCTACGGCGAGTTCGACCGGCTCACCGCGGACACCGACGTCCCGGCACCGGCGGCCTCCCCGGCGCTCCTCGACGCTCTGCGCACCGGCGACACCCACGCGCTCGCCGGTGCGCTGTCCAACGACCTGCAGCCCGCCGCGCTGTCCCTGCGGCCCTCGCTCGCCGACACCCTCGCCGCGGGCACCGGGGCGGGCGCCCTGGCCGCCCTGGTCTCGGGCTCCGGGCCGACCACCGCGTTCCTGGTGGCGGACGCCGAGTCGGCGTGGAAGGTCGCGGACGCGCTGCTGACGTCGGGGACCTGCCGGACCGCGCGCGTCGCGGTGTCCCCGGCGCCGGGTGCCACGGTGCTCTGACCGCGGGTGCCGCAGACCGGGTCGTGCCGGTCCCGGCCGGGTCGTGCCGGTCCCGGCCGGGACGCGCCCGTCCCGGCCGGGACGCGCCCGTCCCGGCCGGGACCCACGCTCGTGTCAGCCGAGCCGCACGCTCTTCTTCGCCAGCTCGTACGCCGGGAGCATCTCCTGGTGCTCCTGCGAGTCCAGCCCGCCGAGGTGCACCACGACCGGTCCGCTCGGGGTGGAGACGGCGAAGGCCCGCTCCTTCTTGGGCTCGTCCACCAGCTCGCTGCTGACGGTGTAGCCGACCTCGGCCGCGGTCAGGGAGCCGGCCTTCACATCGGTGTACGTGGCCCGGCCGGCGTTCGGATCGGCGGCCAGGAACGCCTTCAGGACCTGGCGTGGGGTGCCGTCGGTACGGTCCCCCGTCCACACCCGCAGGAAGCCGATGTTCCCGGCGGGCTTCGCGTCGATCTCGCAGACGAGCGTGACCGGGCCCTGCTTGCCCAGTTCGCTCAGTTCGTCGTCCTCGACGACCTGGACGGCCGCCGGCTTCCAGGAGGCCGCGAGGTCGAAGGTGACGGGCAGGGCGCAGGCAGAACCGGGGCCTCCGATGCTGCCGCCCTTCACCGCACTCCTTGCCGCGGTCCTCGGCTCCGGCGCCGTCTTCCTGCCGTTCCCGCCGTCGTCCGGGGCGGACGACGTGCAGCCGGTCACCGCCACCGACACCGCCGCCAGCACGGCCGTGACCGTGCCCCGTACCGAATTGCGCACCATGGAAATCCCCTGTCTCCGCCCTTGATCGATCGCCGCACGCTAACCCACCCGCGTGGCGATTACCCTGGGAGGTCGATCGATCCCCCAGTCAGGAGTGAAATGGCCGTCAATCTGGTCAATGTCGAGCAGGTCAGCAAGGTGTACGGCACCCGTGCCCTGCTCGACGGTGTGTCCCTCGGTGTGTCCGAGGGGGACCGGATCGGTGTCGTCGGCCGCAACGGCGACGGCAAGACGACCCTCATCCGGATGCTCGCCAAGCTGGAGGACGCGGACACCGGCCGCGTCACCCACAACGGCGGCCTGCGCCTCGGTGTCCTCACCCAGCACGATTCGCTCGACCCGAAGGCGACCGTCCGCCACGAGGTCATCGGCGATCTCGCCGACCACGAGTGGGCGGGCAGCGCCAAGATCCGTGACGTACTGACGGGACTCTTCGGCGGGCTCGACCTGCCCGGCCTCGAGCACGGCCTGGACACCGTCATCGCCCCGCTCTCCGGCGGCGAGCGGCGCCGGATCGCGCTCGCCAAGCTGCTCATCGCCGAACAGGACCTGATCGTCCTCGACGAGCCGACCAACCACCTCGACGTCGAGGGCATCTCCTGGCTGGCCCGGCACCTGCAGCGCCGGCGCTCGGCGCTGGTCTGCGTCACTCACGACCGGTGGTTCCTCGACCAGGTCTGTACGCGCATGTGGGACGTTCAGCGCGGCACCGTCCACGAGTACGAGGGCGGATACAGCGACTACGTCTTCGCCCGCGCCGAGCGCGAGCGGATCGCCGCGACCGAGGAGTCCAAGCGGCAGAACCTGATGCGCAAGGAGCTGGCCTGGCTGCGGCGCGGCGCCCCCGCCCGTACCTCGAAGCCGCGCTACCGCATCGAGGCGGCCAACGAGCTGATCGCCGATGTGCCGCCGCCGCGCGACACCAGCGAGCTGATGAAGTTCGCCAACGCCCGGCTCGGCAAAACCGTCTTCGACCTGGAGAACGTGACCGTCCAGGCCGGACCCAAGACGCTGCTCACCCACCTCACCTGGCACCTCGGCCCCGGCGACCGGATCGGCCTGGTCGGCGTCAACGGCGCGGGCAAGACCTCGCTGCTGCGGGCGCTCGCCGAGGCGGCCCGCACCCAGGGCGAGGCGCAGCCCGCGGCCGGGAAGATCGTCGTCGGCAAGACCGTCAAGCTCGCCTACCTCTCCCAGGAGGTCGCCGAGCTCAACCCGAACCTGCGGGTGCTGGAGGCCGTGCAGCAGGTGCGGGACCGGGTCGACCTCGGCAAGGGCCGGGAGATGACCGCGGGGCAGCTCTGCGAGCAGTTCGGCTTCTCGAAGGAGAAGCAGTGGACCCCGGTCGGCGACCTGTCCGGCGGCGAGCGGCGCCGGCTGCAGATCCTGCGCCTGCTGATGGACGAGCCGAACGTCCTCTTCCTCGACGAGCCCACCAACGATCTCGACATCGAGACTCTGACCCAGCTGGAGGACCTCCTCGACGGCTGGCCCGGGTCGATGATCGTGATCTCGCACGACCGGTTCTTCATCGAGCGGACCACGGACCGGGTGATGGCGCTCCTCGGTGACGCCGCGCTGCGGATGCTGCCGCGCGGCATCGACGAGTACATCGAGCGCAGGGAGCGGATGGAGGAGGCGTCCTCGTCCGCCCCGGCTGCCCCGGCGGTGAAGGAGTCCGGCGGGGCGGTGGCACCGGCGGTGTCCGCACAGGCGGCGCGGGCGGCGAAGAAGGAACTGCAGAAGATCGAGCGGCAGCTCGACAAGATGTCGAGCAGGGAGACGACCCTGCACGCACAGATCGCCGACAACGTCACGGACTTCGAGAAGGTGGCGAAACTGGACGCGGAGCTGCGGGAACTGGTCGCCGAGCGGGACGAGTTGGAGATGCGCTGGCTGGAACTGGCCGAGGACTCCTGACGGTTGCGCCGTTGCGGGCGGCGGTCCGGCGGATTCGACGGCGGCCCCGGCCGTTGGTGCTGATGGTGTGTTCGATACGGGTGGTACAAAGGAGGCCCGTTCGACCGCACCAAGGGGGACGTCCCGATGACCTGGCCGCTCGGCCCGCAGCCACAGCAGTCGCAGCCGCCGCAGGGGGAGTTCGGGGCTCCGTTCGAGCCGGTGGAACCCATGCGGCCGACCCAGGGGTACGGCCCGCAGGCCCCGCCTCCGGCGCAGCCCCAGCCAGGTCCGTACGGATACGGGTACGCCCCTCAGCAACCGCCGTACCCCGCCGGTCCGTCGGCCGGCGGACCGGGAGGGCGCACCCCCTCCCGGCGCCGCCGCACCGCGTTCGTCGCCGCGGTGGTCGCCGTGGTCCTGGTGGCCGGGGGCGGCGTCTGGTTCGCCGTCCGCGGGGGTGACGGCGGCGGCAAGCCCGTCGCACACGGCAGCGCCGACCCCAAGCCGCCCGCCGCCTCGCAGCCCGCCCCGCCCGCCGCGGAGGCCGATGCCGTCGACACCTCCGCACCGGTCGGCAAGCTCAACGCCGGGCGCAAGCCGGGCGAGGCCAAGGTCCTCTGGATGCGTGACAACGGCATCGACGTACCGCCGCTCGGCGCCGACGTGTACGGCCCCTGGCTGACCGGGGGCACCCTCGCCAAGGGCATGTACCGCACGGTCTCCGGCTACTCCGCCGCCGACGGCACCCGGAAGTGGAAGCTGGACCTTCCCGCCCCCCTGTGCGCCGCGCCGACGCTGCCCACCACCGACGGCAAGACGGTCGTCGCCCTCAACGACGGCACGGCGGCGGGCGCGGACTGCGCCGTGCTGCAGATGATCGACCTCACCACCGGCAAGGCGGGCTGGAAGAAGACGGTCGAGCGCAAGGGCGTCGTCGACCTGCTCTCGGACGTCGCCATGGGCATCAGCGGAGACCTGGTCACCTTCGGGCGGGCCGGCAACTCGGTGGGATACCGGGTCAGTGACGGCACGGAGGTGTTCGGCAAGCGGGAGGGCCTCTGCCAGCCGTTCGCGTTCACCAGCGGTCCCCGGCTGATCGCCGCGACCAACTGCCGCACCGACGCCGACACCCAGGACAAGGAGCGGGTCGAGGGGATCGACCCGGCCACCGGCAAGCCGAAGTGGACGTACCGGGTCAAGACCGGCTGGCGGGTCGCGCAGGTCTACTCGACGGATCCGCCGGTGATTTCGCTGAAGAAGGGCGTGGGCGAGAGCGGGGCGTGGGCCATCGTCACGCTGCGGGACAACGGCACGTACCGCTCCCAGATGATCGGCGGCAAGAACGAGAACTACGCCGTCACCTGTGACACGGACTTCGTGGTGAGCGGCAGGAACCTCGACGGCTGCGCCGGCGTCGCGGCCGACGGCGACACGTTCTACCTGGCGACCAAGCCCGTGACCGTGGACTCCGCTCTCACCAACAAGGTCGTCGCGTTCGACCTGAACACCGGCAAGGCCAAGTGGCGGGCTGCCGCCCCGGCCGGGCAGATCGTGCAGCCGCTGCGGATGGAGGGCCGGAACGTGCTCGTGCGGGTGGAGGGCACGTACCGCAAGGGCGGAGCCGTCGCCACCCTCGCTCCGACCGGCGGCGCCCTGAAGATGCTGCTGCGGCATCCGGCTTCGGCGTCCAAGGCCGAGAGCACCTTCAGCGCATCGAGGCTCGACTACGCGGGCGGCCGCTCCCTCCTGGTGAACGCGCGTGTCAGCGCGAACAACGACAAGGAGGAGCGGACGGTGAAGACGCTCATGGTCTTCGGCCCCTGAGACCGCCCGCGCAGCCCCCGGTGACCCGGGCTCCACGCCGGCCTCCGGCACGCCGGAGGCCGGCTGTCCGAACTGATGGCCGTTTGCACAGAGTTGGCACCCGCACATCCGGCACCCTCGGACGTCCGTGGCGGCCGCGACCGTCCGGAGCGTCCTCCGACTGCGTAACGGCGGCATCACAAGGCGGTTCTCCCTTGGGAACAGGGGATGAACCGACCCAGTGTTCGAACGTGTGCGGGTGGTACAAAGAAGCCCCGCTCGACTGTCGTGACGCCGCGGGAACCATGCCCGATTCGCTCCTTTCCGAAGGGAATTCAGCCCTGCGGAATCGCGGGGGAGACCGGAACGGGTACCGGACCGCACGAAGGGGGACGTGCTGATGACCCAGCCGCCCAGCCAGCAACCGCCGCAGGGAGGCTTCGGCGCTCCGCAGGAGCCGCCGCAGGGGAGTCCTCAACCGCCCGCGCAGCCGCCGCAGATGCCGGCCGCGCCGCCTGCTGCGCCTCCTGCCCAGCCGGGTTACGGCTATCCGCAGGCACCGGGTCAGGAGCCTGGCCAGGCACCCGGCTACGGCTACCCGCAGCAGCCCGGCCCGTACAGCCAGCCGGGCCCGTATGCCCAGCAGCCGGGCCCCTACGGCCAGCAGCCCGGACCGTACGGCCAGCAGCCGCAGCCCGGTTACGGCTACCCGCAGCAGCAGTACCCCGGCGCCCCGGTCCCCGGCGGCCCGGCGGGTCCCGGCGGCGGCAACCCCTTCAAGGGCAAGCCCGCAGTGATCATCGGTGCCTCGGTCGCGGCGCTGCTGGTCATCGGCGGTGGCGTGTTCCTCGCCACCAGCGGCGGTGACGACGACAAGAAGCCCGTCGCGCACGGGAGCGCCGACGACGAGAAGGCGAGCGCCTCGCCCTCCGTCAACGAGGGCAACGGCAACGGCGACGGCCGCGACGCCGGCGACGACGACCTCAACGCCGGGCGCAAGGCAGGCGAGGCGAAGGTCCTCTGGCTGCAGAAGAACGACGTCGACCTGCCGCGCAACGGCGCCGACGTGTACGGTCCGTGGGTCGTCGGCGACACCGTCGTCAAGGGCATGTACCGGGCGATCTCCGGCTACTCCGCGGCCGACGGCAAGCAGAAGTGGACGCTGAAGCTGCCCGCGGACCTGTGCGCTGCGCCCGCCCGGACCACCGCGGACGGCAAGATCGTCATCGGGGTCAAGAACGGCACGACCGACAAGGCCGACTGCGCGGACCTGCAGATGATCGACCTCAACACCGGCAAGGCCGGCTGGAAGAAGCCGATCAAGCAGAACGGCATCTGGGACATGATGTCGGACATCTCCCTCGCCATCAGCGGCGACACCGTGACCGTCGGACGCACCGGCAACTCCAATGCCTACCGCGTCAGTGACGGCAAGGATCTGTTCGGCAAGCAGTCGGGCAACTGCCAGCCGTACGCCTTCGCCGGCGGTACGAAGCTGATCGCCGCCTCCAGCTGCCGCACCGCCGACGTCGACAAGCCCCAGAACCAGATCCAGGAGCTCGACCCGGTCACCGGCAACCCCAAGTGGACGTACCGTCCCGCCGTGGGCTGGGAGGTCGACCGGGTCTACTCGGTGAGCCCGCTCGTCGTCTCGCTGACCCAGCGCGAGAAGGAGAAGTGGAGCATCCTCGCCATCAAGGAGAACGGCACGCTCCGTTCCCAGCTGGTCAGCGACAAGGGCGACAAGTTCGCGCCGGACTGCGGCAGCGCGTTCGCCATCTTCGGCAAGTCGCTGGAAGGCTGTGTCGGCGTCGCCGCCGACGCCAACACCTTCTACATGGCGACCACGGCCGACTCCAGCGGCACCGCCCGTACGAACAAGGTCGTGGCGTTCGACCTGAACACCGGCAAGCCCAAGTGGAAGGCCGCGGCCCCGGCCGAGCGGACCATGACGCCGCTGCGGATGGAGGGCGGCAACGTGCTGCTCTACCTGGAGGCCTCGTACAACAAGGGTGGCGGGATCGCCACCCTGGCACCGACCGGTGGTACCCCGCAGGTGCTGCTGCAGCACCCGGCGTCGACGTCCCAGATCGAGAGCTCGTTCTACAACCCGAAGATTGTCTACGCGGGCGGCCGTTCCTTCATCGCGAGCGGGGCGGTCAGCGCGACCAACGACAAGGAAGAGCTGGAGACGAAGACCATGATGGCCTTCGGCAAGTGACGGCTCACGCAGGCACCAGACGGACCATGACCGACCACGCCAGGTCCCGACCGACCGGCTCCCTTTCCCCCGAGGTACGTACGCCATGACACAGCCGCCCCAGCCGCCCAACGAGCCGCCCCAGGGCGGGTTCGGTGCCCCGCAGGACCTGCCGCCCGGAGGGTTCGGGGCACCGGCCCCGCCGCCCGCCGACCCGTTCGGCAAGCAGCCGGCCCCGCAGCCCCCGTCGCCCCAGACGCCGCCTGCCGGTGGGTTCGGTGCCCCGCAGACGCCGCCTGCCGGTGGGTTCGGTGCTCCGCAGATACCGCCCGCGGGTCCGCCGCAGCAGCAGCCCGGCTACGGCTACCCGCAGACCCCGCAGCAGCAGCCCGGCTACGGCTACCCGCAGACACTTCCGGGCGGCGGGTACGGCATGCCGCCCGGTCAGCCGCCGCAGCAGGGGTACGGCTACCCGACCGCTCCGATGCAGCCGCAGTACGTGCCGCCGCAGCAGGGCGGGAACGGCGGCAAGAAGTTCGGCACCCAGACGCAGATCATCGTCGCCGCAGTGGTCGCTGTGGCGCTGATCGTCGGCGGTGGCGTCTGGTTCGCCTCCAGCGGGGGCGGCGGCGGCAAGAAGAAGGAGGCGTCCAACTCCACCGGCACCACCGGTGAGGGCAAGGGCGGCTCCGGCAGCGGTCTCGGCGGCGGCAAGGAGAAGGCCCCGGCGAACACCAAGGCCACGGTCGCCTTCCAGCTCCCGGAACCGAAGGTCACCGACGTCACGGCGGTCAACGGTTCCTGGCTGACCGACAAGGCGTTCGTGAAGACCGGCCTGAACGAGATCGTCGCCTACGACAAGGTCAAGGGGACCAAGCTCTGGTCCATCCCGCTGGACGGCCAGCTCTGCGCCGCCTCCCGGCACATGTCCAAGGACTTCAAGACCGCCATCGCCTTCGGGGCGGGCAAGGCGACCAAGGCGAACAAGTACCCGCCGTGCACCCAGGTCGGTGCGCTCGACCTGACCACCGGCAAGCTGACGTGGAGCAAGTCGGTGACCGCCGCCAGCGGCGGTGACGAGCCGATCCGGTTCGACGAGATCACGCTCAGCGGCACCACGGTCGCCGCGGGCGGCACCGAGGGCGGCGCCGCATTCGACCTGGCGACCGGCGCCGAGCGCTGGAAGCCGAAGGTCAGCGCCGACGGGTGCTACGACAGGGGGTACGGCGGCGGCGACGCGCTCGCCGTGGTCCGCAAGTGCGGTACGTACGACGACCCGCAGCTCGTCATCCAGGCGCTGAACCCGACCACCGGAGCCCCGCTCTCCTCGTACAAGATGCCGCTCGGCGTCGAGTACGCGAGCATCGTCTCCACCAAGCCGCTGGTCGTCGCCGCCGACGTCGGCGACACCGCCGGTGACGGCAGTGGGATCTCGGACTTCTTCTCGATCGACGCGTCGACCGGCAAGCTGCTCACCAAGATCGCCGCGGACGGCGAGAAGTACGCCGCCCGCTGCGGCTCCACCGAGGTCGAGACCTGCCAGCATCTCGCGGTCGGCAACAACCGCATCTATCTGCCGACCGAGAGGCACGAGGGGAGCACGGGCGAATACGGCGACACCAACGAGATCGTCTCGTTCGACCTCACCACCGGCAAGCCGACCAGCGACAAGGCCGACGCGGGTGACCGGTACACGATGTTCCCGATCCGTATGGACGGGTCCAACATCATCGCGTACAAGGAGCCCCCGTACGACAAGGGCGGCCAGATCGTCTCCATCGACGGGTCCACCTTCAAGCAGACCGTGCTGCTGGAGAACCCGGCCGACGAGGCCGACCGGAACGCGGAGACCAGCTTCTCCGCGGACTACGCCGAGTTCCTCTACTCGGGCGGCCGGCTGTTCATCTCCGAGACGATGGTGAGCAAGCGGGGCGACAGCTCGCTCGACGCCGATCGGCACCTCGCGGTCTCGTTCGGCGCCGGCTGACGCCTTCACGGGAAGCACCACGCACCACAGCCCTGCCGGTCGATCGTCCGACCGGCAGGGCTGTTCGTTTGCCGCCCGGTTCCTGCTCCCTTCTGCCCGCTTGCCATCGGCCAAGTGCCCCTGAATGGCACATGATTCGGCATTCCGGGGGGCTTCTGCCTGGTAAGGGGCACACGAGGTCGAACAAGCGTGTAGCTTGCCGGGTCAAGAGGGCCGGGGGGGCCTGGGTCCTGATAGGGGGTTCTCGATGGGCGTGCGGCTCATGGTGGTCGATGACCACCGACTGCTCGCCGAGGCGCTCGCCTCGGCGCTGAAATTGCGGGGCCACCGGGTGCTGGCGGCGGCCGCGCCGACCGCCGGGGCGGCGGACATCGTGGTGAACCGCGCCCCGGAGGTCTGCTTGTTCGGTACCGCGACGCCCGCCGACCCGGGCGCCTTCGACCCGATCGCCCGGATCAAACGGGAGCGCCCGCAAGTGGCGGTCGTGGTGCTCGGACCGGTGCCCAGCTCGCGCGGGATCGCGGCCGCTTTCGCCGCCGGTGCCGCCGGATACGTCAGGCACGACGAGCGGATAGAGGGCGTCGAGCGGGCGATGGTCAAGGCGCGCGCCGGGGAGACGGCGGTCGCGCCGCAACTGCTCCAGGGCGCCTTCGCCGAGCTGCTCAACCCGGCCGTCCAGCCGGACGACGAAGGACAGCGGCTCCTGCAGATGCTCACCCCCCGCGAGATCGAGGTCCTGGTGCGGGTCGCGGAGGGCGAGGACACCCGGCTGATCGCGGTCGGGATGCGGATCGCGCCGAGCACCGCCCGTACACATGTGCAGCGGGTGCTGATGAAGCTGGGTGTCGGCTCCCGGCTGGAGGCCGCGGCGCTGGCGGCCCGCACCGGGCTGCTGGAACGGGCGGCGGTGGACACAGGGCAGACGGGGCCGGACCCTGTGTGACATCCGGCCCCCGTGGGGCGGTGTGCCGACTGCTTACGGCCTCCCCCGCGACAGGGAGTGGGCTCCCGGCGTCCTGTGACTCCGCTTGCGGCGTTGTCGTCGGTCACCGACGCTCCGCGTCGACTCCTCCTTCCCCAAACTCTTAACTTCGTTCGAGCAGGGGAGACCCCACTGGGGGACTTCCGGCCGCCTTGCGATCGCACGCACCGGACGACGCTCCTCATGGGGCAAACATTGCCGGTCACGGCACTGGCAGAGGGCGGCGAGGACGATCGCGCCGCAGCCGAGCGGGGCCGGCTTGCGGTACCAGGCGTCGTCGCCCCCCGTTCGTGGGGAGCCGGACCCCTTCGGCCAGGTATTGCATGTGGGGGTACTCGCTTCGTTGCGCGAACGGAACCCGAAGGAACCACGCTCTTGTGCAAATAAAGATTCTTCCTGAGGTTCCTTGTTTGATGGTGATCGAATGAGAGGAAAGATCCAGGTTCTATGGGCGTGACCTCGCAAGAGGTGCAGGGGCGATGCCGTCACATCATTGACGCATGTGTTGACTTGTGGTTTGTTGTGGTCGGTTATGTTTGGAGGAACCTGGTGAAGAAGACGGTTACGACGCTCGCCGACGGCCGGGAGCTGCTCTACTACGACAGTCGCGACGACGCGGTCCGGGACGCCGTCGACCGGCGACCGCTCGACGCCGTCTCGACCTCATCGGAAGTCCGCCGCGACCCCCTTCTCAGGGACAGCGTCGCCATCGCCTCGCACCGCCAGGGGCGCACGTACCACCCGCCGGCCGACGAGTGTCCGCTCTGCCCGTCCCGGGACGGGCGGCTCAGCGAGATCCCCGACGACAGTTACGACGTGGCCGTCTTCGAGAACCGCTTCCCCTCGCTCGCCGGGGACTCCGGCCGCTGCGAGGTCGTCTGCTTCACCTCCGACCACGAGGCGTCCTTCGCCGACCTCACCGAGGAGCAGGCCGGCCTGGTCCTGGAGGCATGGACCGACCGCACGGCCGAACTCGCCGAGCTTCCGCAGGTCAAGCAGGTGTTCTGCTTCGAGAACCGGGGCGCCGAGATCGGTGTGACGCTCGGCCATCCGCACGGGCAGATCTACGCGTACCCGTTCGTCACCCCGCGCACCGAGCTGATGCTCCGCTCGATGGAGGCGCACCGCGAGCGGACCGGCCGCAACCTCTTTGACGACGTCGTGGCCCGCGAGCTGGCCGACAACGAGCGGATCGTGCTGACCGGCGAGCACTGGGTGGCGTTCGTGCCCTACGCGGCGCACTGGCCGTACGAGATCCACCTCCACCCGCGCCGACGCGTCCCCGACCTGCGGGAACTCGACGATGCCGCGCGCACGGAGTTCGCACAGATCTATCTGGAACTCTTGAGGCGATTCGACCGGATCTTCGGCCCCGATGAGCCGCCGACGCCGTACATCTCGGCCTGGCACCAGGCGCCGTTCGGGGTGCCCGGGCGGGAGGAGTTCGGGCTCCACCTCGAGCTTTTCACCATCCGACGCACCTCCGGCAAGCTGAAGTTCCTCGCGGGTTCCGAATCCGGCATGAACGTGTTCATCAACGATGTGCCGCCGGAGGCCGCGGCACAGCGACTGAGAGAGGTAGCGAGCGAGTGAGCAAGCCCCAGAAGAAGTACCTGGTCACGGGTGGCGCGGGATATGTCGGCAGCGTGGTTGCCGCGCACCTTCTGGAGGCCGGTCACGCGGTGACCGTCCTCGACGACCTGTCGACCGGGTTCCGGGAGGGTGTCCCGGCCGGGGCCGAGTTCATCGAGGGCCGCATTCAGGACGCCGCCCGCTGGCTGGACTCCTCCTACGACGGGGTGCTGCACTTCGCCGCGTACTCCCAGGTCGGCGAGTCCGTCACCGACCCGGAGAAGTACTGGGTGAACAACGTCGGCGGATCCACCGCGCTGCTCGCCGCGATGCGCGACGCGGGGGTCCGCACCCTGGTCTTCTCCTCCACCGCCGCGACCTACGGCGAACCGGTCTCCAGCCACATCACGGAGTCCGACCCGACCGCGCCCACCAACCCGTACGGCGCCACGAAGCTGGCCGTCGACCACATGATCACCGGCGAGGCGGCCGCGCACGGACTGGCCGCGGTCTCGCTGCGGTACTTCAACGTGGCGGGGGCGTACGGCAGTTGCGGCGAGCGCCACAGCCCGGAGTCGCACCTCATCCCGCTCGTGCTTCAGGTCGCGCTCGGGCAGCGCGAGTCGATCTCCGTGTACGGCGACGACTACCCGACCCCCGACGGGACCTGCGTACGCGACTACATCCACGTCGCCGATCTTGCCGAGGCCCACCTCCTCGCCCTGGACGCGGCCACCGCGGGCGAGCACCTGATCTGCAACCTCGGCAACGGAAACGGTTTCTCGGTGCGCGAGGTCATCGAGACCGTCCGCAAGGTCACCGGCCACCCGGTCCCCGAGACCGCGGCCCCGCGCCGCGCCGGCGACCCCGCGGTGCTGGTCGCCTCCGCCACCACCGCCAGGGAGCGGCTCGGCTGGCAGCCGTCCCGCGCCGACCTGGCCGGAATCGTCTCCGATGCCTGGACGTTCGCCCGCCGAGAGGAGCCCACCGCCCCATGACCGACAACGCTGAGCTGGTCACCGCTTTCACCGAGCTGTACGGCACCGACCCCGAAGGAGTCTGGGCGGCCCCCGGCCGGGTCAACCTGATCGGCGAGTACACCGACTTCAACGACGGTTTCGTGATGCCGCTCGCGCTGCCGCACACCGCGCGCGCGGCCGTCGCCCGCCGCACCGACGGCGAGCTGCGGCTGCACTCCACCGACGTGCCGGGCGGTGTCGTCCGGCTGCGGGTCGACGAGCTGGCACCGCACGAGGGCCACGGCTGGGCGGCGTACCCGGCCGGTGTCGTCTGGGCCCTGCGCGAGGCGGGCCACCAGGTCACCGGCGCGGACATCCAGCTGACCTCGACCGTCCCGACCGGCGCCGGGCTCTCCTCGTCGGCCGCCCTCGAAGTGGTCACCGCGCTCGCGCTGAACGACCTCTTCGGACTCGGCCTGTCCGCAGCCGAGCTGGCGGTGCTGGCGCAGCGTGCCGAGAACGCGTTCGTCGGCGTGCCGTGCGGGGTCATGGACCAGATGGCGTCGGCGTGCTGCGTCGAGGGCCACGCCCTGCACCTCGACACCCGCGACCTCACCCAGCGCCAGGTCCCGTTCGACCTGGCCGCGCATGGTCTGCAGCTGCTGGTGGTCGACACCCGGGTCAAGCACGCGCTGGGCGACGGCGCGTACGCGGAGCGGCGGGCCGGCTGCGAGGAGGGCGCGCGGGCGCTGGGCACAGGGACGCTCCGCGATGTTCCGTACGAGGGTCTGGATGCCGCGCTCGACACGCTCGCCGAGTCCGGCGCGGACGAGTCGGTCGTGCGGTACGTACGCCACGTGGTCAGCGACAACGCGCGGGTGGAGCAGGTCATCGCACTGCTCGACGCGGGCGACGTGCGGGCGGCGGGACCGGTCCTCACCGCGGGTCATGTCTCGCTCCGTGACGATCTGCGGGTCTCCTGCCCGGAACTGGACCTGGTGGTCTCGACGGCGAACGCGTCCGGGGCGCTCGGTGCGCGGATGACCGGCGGCGGCTTCGGTGGCTCGGCGATCGTGCTGGTGGACGAGGCGGACGGGGATGCGGTCACCAAGTCGGTGCTGGAGGCATTCACCTCGGCCGGGTACGCGACGCCCGGCGTCTTCCCGGCGGTCCCGTCGGCAGGCGCCCGTCGCATCGGGTGAAGGTTTTCGTCAGGATGAACTCGGTGACTCCGGGCGGGTAGTTGTCGACCTGCCCGATCACCTCGTAGCCCCGCTTCCGGTAGAAGTCCGGAGCCTGGAAACCCCAGGTCTCCAGCCGGGAGCGGGCGCAGCCACGGTCCGTCACGGCCACCCGTTCCGCCTCGGCGAGCAGGTGCGAGCCGAGGCCCGAACCGCGGTGGAGCGGCTCGACCCAGAGCAGATCCGCATGGAGCCAGTAGGCCCAGGTGCGCCCGGCCAGTCCACCCGCCGGCGCACCTTTGCCGTCCATCGCCCAGACCTCCAGCGGGAGTTCGCGCTCGGCGGGCGTGGCGAGGAGTGCGCGGAGCTCCGGGGAACATTCCGTATTGCTGTGGTGCAGCCGCTCACCCAGCAGAAGGCGACGATCTTTGTCTACTTCTGTCTCAAGACGAAACATGAACCACACCCTAAACACCGAGGTTCATCAGTTCTGTGAATTGCCTTCCGCTCCGGGCCGCCAGCCGTACGCTGATGCTCAGCACCGGTGGGGGCCGGTGCTGATTCAGGGGTACGAGACAGTCGGGCACGACGCCCGGGGCGGGGTGGCAGTCGGCATACGGCGGCGGCCGTAGAACTGCGGTTCACCCTCATCGCTCCGGGCGTCGTGCCCGCACCGGTCCGTCCCGTTCGGGGGGTTCTGGGGTGGCCCCGGAACAGATGCAGTGTGGGGGGTACCTGTGGTTCGTATCCGGGTTCTCGTGGTGGACGACCACCGCATTTTCGCCGAGTCGCTCGCGGCGGCACTCGCGGCGGAACCGGACGTCGAGGTGGCGGCGGCGGGCAGCGGCCCGGCCGCGCTTCGGTGTCTGGAGCGGGCGGCAGCCGAAGGCCGTAGGTACGACGTGATACTCGTCGATGCCGACCTGGGCATCCTGCCGACGGCCACGGGACGCACCGTTCCCGGCCCGGTCCCGGTCCCCGCCCCGAGAAGTGGCGAACACGCCCCGGTCGACGGGATCTCGCTGGTCGCCGGGGTCCGTTCGGGCCAGCCGTCCGTCCGTACGGTGGTGCTCGCCGAGAAGGACGACCCGCGCCGGGCCGCGCTGGCGCTGCAGGCCGGGGCGTCCGGCTGGGTCGCCAAGGACTGCTCGCTGCAACGGCTGCTCACGGTGATCCGGGGGGTGCTCCGCGACGAGACGCATCTGCCTCCGGCGCTGCTCACCGGTGTCCTGCGCGAGCTGACGGCAGCCCGCAAACACCGCACCGAGAGCGAGCAGCTGATCGAGTCGCTGACCCCGCGCGAGCGCGAGGTGTTGCGCTGCATGGTGGCGGGGCTGGGCCGCAAGGCGGTGGCGGAGCGGCTGTACCTCTCCCCGCACACGGTGCGTACGCATATGCAGAACGTGCTGGGGAAGCTGGGCGTGCACTCGACGCTGGCTGCGGTGGCGCTGGCCCGACGCGCCGGTGTCGGACCGGCCGAGCTATCCGGGGATGTTGTCGAACGGGGCGGTCAACTGGCGTAGCAGCCCGGCCAGTTCGCCGCGCTGGTGGCGGGAGAGCTCGCCGAGGATGGCGCGCTCCTGGGCGAGCAGTCCGGCCAGCGACTGGTCGGCCTTGTCGCGCCCCTCCGCGGTGAGCCGGACCAGCACGCCGCGCCGGTCGCTGGGGTCGGGGAGCCGTTCGACGAGGTTCTTCTTGGTCAGCCGGTCGATGCGGTTGGTCATCGTGCCCGAGGTGACCAGCGTCTGGGTGAGCAGCTGACCGGGGGAGAGCTGGTACGGGGCTCCGGCGCGGCGCAGCGACGTCAGTACGTCGAACTCCCACGGTTCAAGACTGTGCTCGGAGAAGGCGATCCGGCGGGCCCGGTCGAGGTGGCGGGCCAGGCGTGAGACGCGGCTGAGCACCTCAAGTGGTTCCACGTCGAGGTCGGGGCGCTCGCGACGCCATGCAGCGACCAGTCGGTCAACCTCGTCCTCCATGTGGATCAGTGTAAAGGGTCTGTCGACATGAAGTCTCTTGAATTCGAGTGTCTTGACATCAAGATATCTCGGCGGTGATCCTGGCTGCCATGACGACACCGACCTGGGATCCGCAGCAGTACCTGCGTCACGCGGACCACCGCACCCGCCCGTTCCAGGATCTCCTGTCCCGCATCCCGGAGCCCCCGGCCGCCCCCACGCCCCGCATCGCGGACCTGGGCTGCGGCGCGGGCAACGTCACGGCACTCCTCACGGCCCGCTGGCCGACGGCCCGGATCACGGGGTACGACAACTCCCCCCAGATGCTGGAACAGGCCCGTGCCCACGCCACACCCCTCCTGGACTTCGCCGAGGCCGACGCGACGACCTGGACGCCGGCGGAACCGTACGACCTGATCGTCTCCAATGCCCTGCTCCAGTGGGTCCCCGGCCACACCCGCCGCTTCCCCGACTGGCTGGACGGCGTCACCCCGGGCGGCACGTTCGCCTTCCAGGTCCCCGGCAACTTCGACCAGCCCACCCACACCCTGATGCGCGGACTGGCGGAGTCCCCACGCTGGCGCTCCCGCCTGACCGGCGTCCTGCGCCACGCCGACGCGGTCCTCAGCCCCACCGACTATCTGGACGCCCTGACGGCCCCCGGCATCACGGCGGACGTCTGGGAGACCACGTACCTCCACCTCCTCCAGGGCGAGGACGCCGCCCTCGACTGGGTGAAGGGCACGGGCCTGCGCCCCGTCCTGACGGCGCTCGCGGACGACCCGGAGGCGCACGAGGCGTTCCTCACCGACTACCGGGACCTGCTGCGCACCGCGTACCCGAAGGGTCCGCACGGCACGGTCTTCCCGTTCCGCCGCATCTTCGCCGTCGCCCACAAGGAGAAGTGATGATCGCCGCAGTGGACCACGTTCAACTGGCCGCCCCAGCAGGCTCGGAGCCCGCCCTGCGCACGTACTACGTGGACATCCTGGGAATGACCGAACTTCCCAAGCCCCCGGACCTGGCGGCCCGCGGCGGCTGCTGGTTCCAGGCGGGACCGGTCCAGCTGCACCTGGGCATCGAGGCCGACTTCCGCCCGGCGAAGAAGGCCCACCCGGGGCTGCGCGTCACGGACATCGAGGCGTTCGCGGCACGACTGGAGGCACACGGCGCGCAGGTGCACCGGGACGCCGGCCTGCCGGGGCACCGGCGCTTCTACTCCTGCGACCCGGTGGGAAACCGGCTGGAATTCCTGGAGCCGGTGGACGGGTGAGAGTCGGTCGAGCGCGCGCGGGGTGATGCCGATCCCGATCGGTGCGGTGTCACGGTGGGCTATGCGCCGCTCAGGGCCCCGGTCACCAGCTCCAGATCCACCGGCATGACCGCGATCAGGACAGTCCCGTCCGACGACGCGCACTCCACGATCCGGGAACCCGGATTGATGACCAGACCCTCACGTGTCGATACCGCGCGCACCGCAGTCCGGTGCAGATCCTCGGGGAGGACGACCGCCGACCTGCCGTAGGCGGGGCGCCAGGTCAGGGGCTTCGCGTTGATCAGCAGCTGCCCGGGGCGCCAGCGGTTGCCGTGGGACGCCCGCTTGATCATGCACGGGATCCCGGTCGGTGCTCCGCAGGCCGCCCGCGCCGACCTCCGCCGGTGTCTGCGGCGGATCAGCATGCCGACGAGAGAACCGACGACGCCGAGCACCACACAATCGATCACGAATTCGATCACTCTTGTATTGAAACAGGTGAGGGGCGCCGAGGGGATGAGCTCGGGCCGGCCCGCCCCGCCCCGGCCCGCCGCCCGCCCGTCCGGCACCGCCGTACCGTGTGCGGTGCCGGCTCCTGTCGGGTCAGTTCTTCCGGTGGCCTACCAGGCGCGGCTTCGACTCCAGGTTCTCCAGGCCGTGCCAGGCCAGGTTCACCAGATGCGCCGCCACCTCCGCCTTCTTCGGCTTGCGGACGTTCAGCCACCACTGGCCCGTCAGCGCCACCATGCCGACCAGCGCCTGCGCGTACAGCGGGGCGAGCTTCGGGTCGAAGCCGCGGGCCTTGAACTCCAGCCCCAGGATGTCCTCGACCTGCGTGGCGATGTCGCTGATCAGGGATGCGAACGTGCCGGTCGACTGGGCGACCGGGGAGTCGCGGACCAGGATGCGGAAGCCGTCCGTGTACCTCTCGATGTAGTCGAGCAGCGCGAACGCCGCCTGTTCCAGGAGTTCGCGCGGGTGGCCGGCGGTCAGGGCGCTGGTGACCATGTCGAGGAGCTGGCGCATCTCGCGGTCGACCACGACGGCGTACAGGCCCTCCTTGCCGCCGAAGTGTTCGTAGACGACCGGCTTGGAGACGCCGGCGCGGGCCGCGATCTCTTCCACCGAGGTGCCTTCGAAGCCCTTGTCGGCGAAGAGGGTGCGGCCGATGTCCAGCAGTTGTTCACGGCGTTCCTTGCCGGTCATCCTCACGCGGCGGGTACGCCGGGTGGAGGAGGGACGGTTCTTCTCGCTGCTCGTGCTGCCGTCGGTCGCCACGTCGTCAATCATGCCGCGTCGGCGTGCGCGGACTCGCGCCGGGAGTCGATCCGGCGGGACTCGATCCGGGCGGAGTCCGGCCAGCGCACGTCGTACGCCCAGCCGAGCTTCTCGAACCAGCGGATCAGCCGGGCACTGGAGTCGACCTGGCCCTTCATCACCCCGTGCCGGGCGCTCGTCGGATCCGCGTGGTGCAGGTTGTGCCACGACTCACCGCAGGAGAGGACCGCCAGCCACCACACATTGCCGGACCGGTCACGGGACTTGAACGGGCGCTTGCCGACCGCGTGGCAGATGGAGTTGATCGACCAGGTGACGTGGTGCAGAAGCGCCACCCGTACGAGAGAGCCCCAGAAGAACGCCGTCGCCGCTCCCCACCACGACATCGTCACCAGACCGCCGACCAGCGGCGGGATCGCCAGCGACACGATCGTGAGGGTGAGGAAGTGGCGGGAGATCCCGCGGATCGCCGGGTCCTTGATCAGGTCCGGGGCGTACTTCTGCTGCGGGGTCTGCTCCTCGTCGAACATCCAGCCGATGTGCGCCCACCACAGCCCCTTCATCAGGGCAGGGAGTGTCTCGCCGAACCGCCACGGCGAGTGCGGGTCGCCCTCGGCGTCGGAGAAGCGGTGGTGCTTGCGGTGGTCGGCCACCCAGCGCACCAGCGGGCCTTCCACGGCCAGCGATCCGGCAACGGCCAGGGCGATGCGGAGCGGGCGCTTCGCCTTGAAGGAGCCATGGGTGAAGTAGCGGTGGAAGCCGATCGTGATGCCGTGGCAGCCGATGAAGTACATCGCGACCAGCAGACCGAGATCGAGCCAGCTCACACCGCGGCCCCAGGCCAGCGGCACCGCCGCGACCAGGGCCATGAACGGCACCACGATGAACAGCAGCAGGGCGAACTGCTCGATCGACCGCTTGTTGTCGTCGCCGAGCGTGGCGGAAGGGGGGACCGGACCGTCGGCCGCCGCTGCCGGGGCGTCGTCGATCACATCGGGGCTGGTGTTCATGGGGGGTCCCCTGGAGGGTGAGGAGTACGAGGACAACTCTGGCTACGCATCCGTAACCTACGGTTTCGTAAGTATGACAGCGCGGAGGCCGCAGCACGAGAGCTGAGCCGTCGGAGCTACCGCTCCACCGGGCCGACGAGGGCTGCGGGCAGCGCCGACGGCACGGACACCTATCCTGGAAGCGTCGGACAGCGCGGTCCGCACTCTGCTTTCCCGGGGCGGCGACAGCACCGCTGCAGCCGCGGACCCCGGACCCCCTTGTGGGGAGACGCTTCGCGACGCACCTCCTCAATCACTGCAAGGAGCCGCACACTGTGAGCAGTGCCGACCAGACCCCCGCCGCCAGCCCCGAGCTGCGCGCCGACATCCGACGCCTCGGCGATCTGCTGGGCGAGACCCTCGTACGTCAGGAGGGCCAGGAACTCCTCGACCTCGTCGAGCGTGTCCGCGCCCTGACCCGTACCGACGGCGAGGCAGCCGCCGAACTCCTCGGCGACACGGACCTGGAGACCGCCGCGCAGCTGGTGCGCGCCTTCTCCACCTACTTCCACCTCGCCAACGTCACCGAGCAGGTCCACCGCGCCCACGAGATGCGCGACCGGCGCGCCGCCGAGGGCGGTCTGCTGGCCCGTACCGCCGACCGGCTGAAGGACGCGGACCCCGAGCACCTGCGCGCGACCGTCAAGAACCTCAACGTACGGCCCGTCTTCACCGCGCACCCGACCGAGGCCGCGCGGCGCTCCGTGCTGAACAAGCTCCGCCGCATCGCCGAGCTGCTGGACACCCCTGTCATCGAGGCCGACCGGCGCCGCCACGACCTGCGGCTCGCCGAGAACATCGACCTCATCTGGCAGACCGACGAACTGCGCGTCGTCCGCCCGGAGCCGGCCGACGAGGCCCGTAACGCCATTTACTACCTCGACGAGCTGCACACCAACGCCGTCGGGGACGTACTCGAGGACCTCGCTGCCGAGCTGGAGCGCGTCGGCGTCGAGCTGCCCGCGGGCACCCGGCCGCTGACCTTCGGCACCTGGATCGGCGGCGACCGCGACGGCAACCCCAACGTGACGCCCGCCGTCACCTGGGAGGTGCTGATCCTGCAGCACGAGCACGGCATCACCGACGCGCTGGAGCTCATCGACTATCTGCGCGGACTGCTCTCCAACTCCATCCGCTACACGGGCGCCACCGACGAGCTGCTCACCTCCCTCCAGGCCGACCTGGAGCGGCTCCCCGAGATCAGCCCGCGCTACAAGCGGCTGAACGCCGAGGAGCCGTACCGCCTCAAGGCCACCTGCATCCGGCAGAAGCTCGTCAACACCCGCGAGCGGCTGGCCAACGGCACCCCGCACCGCCCCGGCTGCGACTACCTCGGCACCGCCGAGCTCATCGAGGACCTGGTGCTCATCCAGACCTCGCTGCGCGAGCACCGCGGCGGTCTCTTCGCCGACGGCCGGATGGACCGCACGATCCGCACGCTCTCCGCGTTCGGTCTGCAGCTCGCCACCATGGACGTACGCGAGCACGCGGACGCCCACCACCACGCCCTCGGCCAGCTCTTCGACCGGCTCGGCGAGGAGTCCTGGCGGTACGCCGACATGCCGCGCGACTACCGGCAGAAGCTGCTCGCCAAGGAGCTCCGCTCGCGCCGCCCGCTCGCCCCGACCCCGGCCCCGCTGGACGCCGCGGGCGCGAAGACCCTCGGTGTCTTCCTCACCATCAAGGAGGCGTTCGAGCGGTTCGGCCCCGAGGTCATCGAGTCGTACATCATCTCGATGTGCCAGGGCGCCGACGACGTCTTCGCCGCCGCCGTCCTCGCCCGCGAGGCCGGTCTGATCGATCTGCACGGCGGCTGGGCCAAGATCGGCATCGTGCCGCTCCTGGAGACCACCGACGAGCTGCGCGCCGCCGATGTGATCCTCGACGAGATGCTCGCCGACCCGTCGTACCGGCGGCTCGTCTCACTCCGTGGCGACGTCCAGGAGGTCATGCTCGGGTACTCCGACTCCTCCAAGTTCGGCGGCATCACCACCTCGCAGTGGGAGATTCACCGGGCGCAGCGCCGGCTGCGTGACGTCGCGCACCGCTACGGCGTACGGCTGCGGCTCTTCCACGGCCGCGGCGGCACCGTCGGCCGTGGTGGCGGCCCCTCGCACGACGCGATCCTCGCGCAGCCGTGGGGCACGCTGGAGGGTGAGATCAAGGTGACCGAGCAGGGCGAGGTCATCTCCGACAAGTACCTCATCCCGGCGCTCGCCCGGGAGAACCTGGAGCTGACCGTCGCGGCCACCCTCCAGGCCTCCGCGCTGCACACCGCGCCCCGCCAGTCCGACGAGGCCCTGGCCCGCTGGGACGCGGCGATGGACACCGTCTCCGACGCCGCGCACGACGCCTACCGCAAGCTGGTCGAGGACCCGGACCTGCCCGCGTACTTCTTCGCGTCCACCCCGGTCGACCAGCTCGCCGAGCTGCACCTGGGTTCCCGCCCGTCGCGGCGCCCGGACTCCGGCGCCGGTCTCGACGGCCTGCGGGCCATCCCGTGGGTCTTCGGCTGGACCCAGTCGCGGCAGATCGTGCCCGGCTGGTACGGCGTCGGCTCGGGGCTCAAGGCGCTGCGCGAGGCCGGTCCGGACACCGTTCTGGACGAGATGCACGAGCACTGGCACTTCTTCCGGAACTTCCTCTCGAACGTGGAGATGACGCTCGCCAAGACCGACCTGCGGATCGCCCGCCACTATGTCGACACGCTCGTCCCCGACGAGCTGAAGCACGTCTTCGCCGACATCGAGGCCGAGCATGCGCTCACGGTGAGGGAAGTCCTGAAGGTCACCGGCGGGACCGAGCTGCTCGGCACCAGCCCGGTGCTCCAGCAGACGTTCGCCATCCGGGACGCCTACCTGGACCCGATCTCGTACCTCCAGGTCTCGCTGCTGGCCCGCCAGCGCCGTGCCGCCGAGCGCGGCGAGGAGGCCGACCCGCTGCTCGCCCGGGCCCTGCTGCTCACGGTGAACGGTGTCGCCGCGGGTCTGCGCAACACCGGCTGACCCGCTCGCCCGCAGCACGACAGTGCCCCCACCGGACGCATCCGGTGGGGGCACTCCGCTGCGCGGACGTCAGTGCTGCTGGGCCTTGCGGCGGCGCATCACCAGGAAGCCGCCGGCCGCGGCGAGCGCCGCGGCGACCGCCGCCATCGTGCCGACCGGGGCACTGCTTCCGGTCTCGGCGAGGTTGCCGGACGCGCCGCCCTGGGTGGTTGGGGCACCGGCCGGGGTGCTTTCCGAGGGGGACGGGGCGCCGGACGGCTGCTCGCCGCCGGGAGCGGACGGGCTGCTGGACGGCGTGGCCGAGGGCTCCTCGCCGGGCTTCGTGGGCTCTTCGCCGGGCTTCGTGGGTTCTTCGCCGGGCTTGGTGGGTTCTTCGCCGGGCTTGGTGGGTTCTTCGCCGGGCTTGGTGGGTTTCTCGCCGGGCTTGCCCGGCTCGCAGTCGGTCTTGAAGACCTTGTGCTTGGCCTTGCCGTTCTCGCCCTCGAAGTTCCAGAACAGCTTGTACTGGCCGTCGGGCAGGGTCATGTCGGTGGTACGGCCGTGGCCGGAACCGTCGAGCGCGAAGGCGCCCGTCTTGACCGTCTCGCCCTTGTCCAGGTCATTGTTGGCCCAGGCCTCGATGTGCCACTGGACCTTCTGGGCGGCGTCGAAGCCGAACGCGTCGAGGTAGAAGGAGCAGACCTTCGGCTCGTTCCTGCGAAGCTCCTCGCCGGTCTTGGCGTCGTGGATCTTCACCGTGCCGTTGTCGCCCTTGGGCGTCGCGAAGGCGGAAGGTGCCAGCAGCAGCGAGGCGGTCACCGCGGTGACCAGAGCGCCGGCGGGAATAAGTATGCGCATGGGCAGTCCAACGTAGGGGATGAGGGATGCCGTGGGGGGTCGGCCAAGCTTCTTGTGGTTGCTTCCGCCCGTCAAGTTGGATGTGTCCACATCCGTCCCCTGTGTAGTGCTCTGCCTCAATGGTTCCGGATAACGATCGGGCGAACACGCGGCTCCGGTACGGGAGTCCACGCCTCGGGGCGTCCCGGGGAAGCGCTCAGGGCGCGGCTCAGAGGGCGATGAACGTCGCCACCAGCAGGGCCGCGCCCGCGATCCCGGTTCCCCATGCGGTCCGGGTGAGCCGCAGGCCGCCGCCGATGATCAGGGCGGCGAGCAGCAGAGCGCCGCCGAGCGGCACCCAGGAGTGCAGGAAGCCCGGCGTCCCGGTGCGTACGACCTCGTCGGTACCGGGCTTCACGACGACCGGGAACCTGCCGCCCTTCTTCACCGCGACGGACCGCTCGACCGTCACACGCGAGCGCGCGGTGGCATGCTCGGCGGGGGCGAACGGTCCCGTGCAGACGTCGGCGCCGCAGCCGGTGACGGTCATCGTGCCGTGCTCACGGCCCTTGGCGAGGACGATGTGCTGCGCCGAGGACCAGGACGACAGGACGCCCGCGACGAGCAACAGCAGGACGACGCAGCCCAGGGCGGCGCCGCGGCCGTAGAACAGTGCGCGGTGGGAGGTGCTCCGCTTCATGGGGAGCGATCCTTGGGCAGGCGAACGCTTTCGGTCAACTTCACGTCGGACCCGGGTCGGAAAAGGTCCGGGATCGCCCTGCTATCTCATGAGTTGTACGCGCTCTGTGCGCGCTCAAGACCCTCCGCGAGCAGGCACTCCACCGAGTCGGCCGCCCGGTCCACGAGATAGCCGAGCTCCTTGCGCTCGGTGGACGAGAAGTCCTTCAGTACGAAGTCGGCGACCTGCATCCGGCCCGGCGGGCGGCCGATCCCGAACCGGATCCGGTGGTAGCCGGACCCCATCGACTTGGTCATCGACTTGAGCCCGTTGTGCCCGTTGTCGCCGCCACCCAGCTTCAGCCGGAGCGTCCCGTAGTCGATGTCCAGCTCGTCGTGGATCGCCACGATGTGATCGGTCGGCACCTTGTAGAAGTCGCGGAGCGCGGTGACGGGGCCGCCGGAGAGGTTCATGTACGACATCGGCTTGGCCAGGATCACGCGGCGGTTGGCCGGTCCGGGCGGGCCCATGCGGCCCTCGACGACCTGCGCCTGCGCCTTCTGGGCCCGCTTGAACTTCCCGCCGATCCGCTCGGCGAGGAGGTCGGCGACCATGAAGCCGACGTTGTGCCGCTGCGCCGCGTGCTCGGGGCCGGGGTTGCCGAGGCCCACGATGAGCCAGGGGTCGGTGGCGTCGGACATCTGCGCTCGGTCTCCTTCGCGTACGGATGGTTCCGGATGGCCCGGATACAGGCGGACGGGGCGGCGGGTCCCTGGGGAAGGAACCGCCGCCCCGTCAGTGAAGCAGGTGAAGCGGGGAGGACGAGGCTCAGGCCTCGGCGCCCTCGGCCTCGGCGGTCGGCTCCTCGGCCTGCGCGGAGACGACCTGCAGCACGACGGCGTCCTCGTCGCCGGCCAGCACGGAGCCGGCGGGCAGCGGGATGTCCTTGGCGACGATGGAGTCACCGGCGTCGAGGCCCGCGATGGAGACCGTGACGGACTCGGGGATGTGGGTGGCCTCGGCCTCGACGAGCAGGGTGTTCTGCACGTACTCGAGGAGGTTGCCGCCCGGGGCCAGCTCGCCCTCGACGTGCACGGCGACCTCGACGTTGACCTTCTCGCCGCGCTTGACGGTCAGCAGGTCGACGTGCTCGATGTCGCCCTTGAGCGGGTTGCGCTGCACGGCCTTCGGGATGACCAGCGCGTCCTTGCCATCGAGCTCCAGGCCGATCAGGACGTTGGCGGTGCGGAGTGCAAGGAGCAGCTCGTGGGCCGGCAGGGTGACGTGGACCGGCTCGGCACCGTGGCCGTAGACGACCGCGGGGACCAGGTTGTCACGACGGGCGCGGCGGGCGGCGCCCTTGCCGAACTCGGTACGGGGCTGGGCGGCGAGCTTGATCTCGGCCATGACTGCACTCCTCGTGGGGTGACGAAAACTGGATGGTCACCCGGCCCACGACAGGCCTGCTACGAAGAGCGCGTCGATAACGGACCGCCGTACCCATGAGTACGGCCTCCCTCGCCGAGCAACTCGCTGAGTCTACCCGGCGGGGAGGCCGCACCCAAAGTGGATCTTCTGGGTCAGGTGTTTCTACTGCTCCTCGAAGAGGCTCGTGACCGAGCCGTCCTCGAAGACCTCGCGCACCGCGCGCGCGATCGTCGGCGCGATCGAGAGCACCGTGATCTTGTCGAGCTCCAGCTCACCCGGGGTCGGCAGGGTGTCCGTGAAGACGAACTCACTGACCTTGGAGTTCTTCAGCCGGTCCGCGGCCGGGCCGGAGAGCACGCCGTGCGTCGCCGTCACTATGACGTCCTCGGCGCCGTGCGCGAACAGGGCGTCGGCGGCGGCGCAGATGGTGCCACCGGTGTCGATCATGTCGTCGACCAGGACGCAGACCCGGCCCTTGACGTTGCCGACGACCTCGTGGACGGTCACCTGGTTGGCGACGTCCTTGTCACGGCGCTTGTGGACGATCGCCAGCGGGGCGTCCAGCCGGTCGCACCAGCGGTCGGCGACGCGCACGCGGCCGGCGTCCGGGGAGACGATCGTCAGCTTCGAGCGGTCGACCTTGGCACCGACGTAGTCGGCGAGGATCGGCAGCGCGAAGAGGTGGTCGACCGGGCCGTCGAAGAAACCCTGGATCTGGTCGGTGTGCAGGTCGATCGTGAGGATGCGGTCGGCACCCGCGGTCTTCATCAGGTCGGCGATCAGGCGGGCCGAGATCGGCTCGCGGCCACGGTGCTTCTTGTCCTGGCGGGCGTAGCCGTAGAACGGCACGATCACCGTGATGGAGCGGGCCGACGCGCGCTTCAGCGCGTCCAGCATGATCAGCTGCTCCATGATCCACTTGTTGATCGGAGCCGTGTGGCTCTGCATCAAGAAGCAGTCGGCGCCGCGTGCGGACTCCTGGAAGCGGACGTAGATCTCACCGTTGGCGAAATCGAAGGCCTTCGTCGGCACGAGGCCGACACCCAGTTGGTGCGCAACCTCCTCGGCCAGCTCGGGGTGGGCGCGGCCGGAGAAGAGCATCAGTTTCTTCTCGCCGGTCGTCTTGATCCCGGTCACAGCACAGTCTCCTCAGACGTGTTCCTGGCGCTGCACGCATGCGTCCCGATGTGCAACGAGCCAGCCGAAATGGGGTGAGCATCTATCACGGTACGCCGTGCGCGGCGTACCCGTTTCCGGTCAGCTTTCGCTGTCGGTCTCCTCCGCGGCGGCCTGAGCCGCCTGCGCGGCGGCGCTGCCCGGACGCTTACGGGCCACCCAACCCGCGATATTCCTTTGCTGGCCGCGGGCGACGGCCAGTGAACCGGGCGGTACGTCCTTGGTGATGACCGAGCCGGCGGCGGTGTACCCGCCATCCCCGACCGTGACAGGCGCCACAAACATATTGTCCGCCCCGGTGCGGCAGTGTGACCCGATCGTCGTGTGGTGCTTCGACACCCCGTCGTAGTTCACGAAGACGCTGGCGGCGCCGATGTTGGTGTGGTCGCCGATGGTCGCGTCGCCGACATAGCTCAGGTGCGGCACCTTCGTGCCCTCGCCGATCGTGGCGTTCTTCATCTCCACGTACGTACCGGCCTTGGCCTTCGGGCCGAGCGTGGTGCCGGGGCGCAGATACGCGTACGGGCCGACCGTCGCGCCCGGGCCGATCTCCGCCCCGACCGCGACCGTGTTGTCCACGCGGGCGCCCGCGTGGACGGTGGTGTCCGTCAGCCGGCTGTTCGGGCCGACCTCGGCGTCCTCGGCGAGGTGCGTGGTCCCGAGCAACTGGGTGCCGGGGTGCACGATCGCGTCCTGCTCGTACGTCACCGTGGCGTCGATCAGCGTCGTCGCCGGGTCCACGACGGTCACGCCGGCGAGCATCGCCCGCTCCAGCAGCCGCTCGTTCAGCAGGGTGCGGGCCTGGGCGAGCTGGACGCGGTTGTTGATCCCGAGGATCTCGCGGTGGTCGGCAGCGACGGAGGCGCCGACGCGGTGCCCGGCCTCACGCAGGATGGACAGCACGTCGGTGAGGTACTCCTCGCCCTGGCTGTTGTCGGCGCGGACCTTGCCGAGGGCGTCCGTGAGCAGCCGTCCGTCGAACGCGAAGACCCCGGAATTGATCTCGCGGATGGCGCGCTGCGCGTCGGTGGCGTCCTTGTGCTCGACGATCTCGGTGACCGCGCCGCTTGCGGCGTCGCGGACGATCCTGCCGTAGCCGGTGGTGTCCGGGACCTCGGCGGTCAGCACGGTGACTGCGTTCGCGTCGGCGGTGTGGACGGCGGCGAGCGCGGTGAGCGTCGCGCCGGAGAGCAGCGGGGTGTCGCCGCAGACGACGATCACCGTGCCCTCGACGGTGCCGCCGAGTTCTTCGAGCGCGGTGCGCACGGCGTGGCCGGTTCCGCCCTGGACGGCCTGGTAGGCGGTCCGCACCTGGCTGTCGACGGTGGCGAGGTGTGCGGTGACCTGCTCGCTCGCATGGCCGACGACCACGACGAGGTGCTCGGGGTCCAGCTCGCGTGCGGCGGTGACGACATGCCCGACGAGTGAGCGCCCGGAGATCTCGTGCAGAACCTTCGGGGTCTTCGACTTCATGCGGGTGCCCTCACCCGCTGCGAGGACGATGACGGCTGCCATTGAGGCCTCCCCTGATCGAGCGGCGCCGCGGACCTGAGGAGGTCCGGCGCACACGGACGTGCCCTTCGGCTTCGGATGGTGGACATCCGCAGGATACCGGGGGAGCTACTGGCCGAAACGGGCGCGGGCCCCGACCGTCATGGTCGGGGCCCGCCCGTGCATGCTCCCCTGCCAGGATTCGAACCCGGACAAATGGCACCAAAAGCCACCGTGCTGCCGTTACACCACAGGGGACAGCAAAGCCGATCGACTGGACAGACCGTCAGGCCGTCGACCGGGCAGACAACACTATGCCGTACCACCGGCCTTCGACGCGACGGGTCCGCGCGCCCCGGCGAGGCGCGCTGTGATCCGCGTAGCCCGAAAATGAGGTGCGCCCGCCCGTAGGCTGGACGCATGACCGCAACGGGGGCATACCGGGAAGGCGCGGGAACAACTACTCGCAGCTATTGGTGGTGGGAACGGCGGCGCAGTGTCGCCCTGGACGTGGGGCTGGCGCTCCTGTCGGCGCTGGAATGCGCACTGGAAGGTGTGGCGTTCGCGGGGGACACCGGGCTGCCGGTGCCCGTCGGGGTGGTGTTCGGCCTGCTCGCCGGGGCCGTTCTGGTGGTGCGGCGGCGCTGGCCGGTCGCCGTCGTGCTGGTCGCGATCGCGACGACGCCCGCCGAGATGGGCTTCCTGATGGGCCTGGTCGGCCTCTACACGCTGGCCGCGTCCGACGTGCCGCGCCGGATCACCGCGGTGCTGATGGGAATGTCGCTGGTCGGGTCGTTCATCGTCACGTACGTACGGCTGCGGCAGAGCGTCGCCGTGCAGTCCGGGGACTTCGGGCCGGGCGATGGGTACGTACCGCTGACGTCCCTCTTCATGTCGCTGGGCCTCACGGCTCCGCCCGTGCTGTTCGGCCTCTACATAGGGGCGCGGCGCCGGCTGATGGAGAGCCTGCGGGAGCGGGCGGACTCACTGGAACGGGAACTGTCGCTGCTCGCCGACCGGGCCGAGGAACGGGCGGAGTGGGCGCGCACGGAGGAGCGGACCCGGATCGCGCGCGAGATGCACGACGTGGTCGCGCACCGGGTCAGCCTGATGGTGGTGCATGCGGCCGCCCTGCAGGCCGTCGCTCCGAAGGACCCGGCGAAGGCGGTACGGAACGCGGCGCTGGTCGGCGACATGGGCCGGCAGGCCCTGACCGAACTGCGGGAGATGCTCGGCGTGCTGCGGACGGGGGATCCGGCGGTGACCCGGGGCGCGAAGGTTCCGCTGGCCGCGGTGGGCGAGGCGGCAGCCGCTGCGGCCGCCGCCGCCACGGAGGACGGGCCACGGCTGCACGAGGTGGAGACGCTGGTCGGGCAGTCACGGGCGGCCGGGATGACGGTGGAGCTGTCGGTGGACGGCGAGGCGTGCGCGTACGCCCCCGAGGTGGAACAGACGGCGTACCGGGTGGTGCAGGAGGCCCTGACGAACGTCCACAAGCACGCGGCGGGCGCGAAGACGTGGGTGCGGCTGGCGCACCGGGGCTCGGAAGTCGCGATGCAGGTGGAGAACGGCCCGTCGGACGGCGCCGCGACGGACGCGGGGCTGCCGAGCGGCGGCAACGGCCTGGTGGGGATGCGGGAGCGGGTGCTGGGCCTGGGCGGCGTATTCGTCTCGGGCCCGACGGACGCGGGGGGCTTCCGGGTGTCGGCGGTACTCCCGGCCCGCGGGGCCGCGTAACCCGCCTGCGGTCTCGCCCCGTCCGGTGATGAGGACGCGGCGTTCACCCCGCGAGGGCTGCGGGCTGTGCAGACCCGCTTTTCGACCCTGTCCGGCGATTGCGGTCGGCGCGTTCTCTTCGTCACCCGACAGGCTCTGAGGGGGCCGGCAGGTGAAGCCCGTCCGGCGATTGAGGACAGAGCGGTCCCCGGACGCCCCCGGCCCGCCTCACCGCCCCCGCCACGGACCCGCTCAGCCCGAAGTCAGACGCTCCGGCTGGAACCCGCCGACCAGCGTCGCCAGGGCCTGGTCGATGTCCGCGCCCAGGAACCAGTCCCCGGTGTGGTCGATGCTGTACACCCGCCCCTCGGCGTCGATCGCGAGGACCGCCTGCCCGTCCCCCTCCTCGCCCAGCGGGCTGACCTCGGTCTGCAGCGCCCGCCCGAGGTCACCGAGGGTGCGGGCCAGGTGCAGTCCGCTCAGCGGATCGATCCGCACCGGCGCCGGTGCGATCTGCCGTCCCGGCGCGGGCGCCGCGATGTGCAGGCCGCCGAACTCCGCCCACGCCTCCACCGCCGCCGGGAACACTGCGTGCTGATGTCCGGCCGGCGATGTGTGGGCGCGCAGCGCGTCCGCCCACTCCTCCGCCTGCCGGATGTCCCAGCGTCCCGGCTGCCAGCCCGCGGTCCGCAGGGCGGCGTCGACGGCGACGGGAAAGCGAGTGGCGGAGGCGCGGTCCGCATGGGTCGCGCGGTCGCTCTGCTGGGGAAGGTCGGTTCGGTCGTGCATCGGCGCGCGATCAGCCCTTCTCGGCGGTGGTCACCGCGATGGTGGTGGTGAGGTCGACGGGACGGACGCCGAAATGGGCGAGCATCGCCGTACAGGAGCGGCACGGTGGCGCGTAACTGCCGTGCATCGGGTCGCCGTCCTCGCGGATCCGACGCGCGGTCAGCCGCGAGTGCTTCAGTGCGCGCCGCGCCTCCCCGCTGGTCAGCGGCTTGCGCTGGGCCCGCTTGGACCGGCCGGCCTCGGCGGCGGTGAGCTGCCGGGAGAGCAGGATCGCCTCGGGGCAGCGGCCGGTGAAGCGTTCGCGCTGCCCGCTGGTGAGCGTGTCGAGGAAGTCCTGGACCAACGGGTGCAGTACGGGCGGCTGGTCGCCCTTGCCCGCCGTGCAGGTCAGCGTCTCACCGCGGACGGACAGCGCCGCGGCCACGGCCGGCAGGATGCCGTCGCGGCGTTGGTGGAGACGAGGTGTGCTGCTCGTCCCGGTGCTGCTCCAGTTGAGGCGCGGATCCCCGGATGTGGCTGATTGTGCTGTGTGCATGGTGCGAATGTCCCTCCCGTGCCCCGCAGCGGCAGCTGCACGATGTGCACGCCCCCGAGTTGCGGTGACAGCCTGCCAAATGTGCCACTCGGCGGGGAAGCTGGGTCGGTGAAACGTGTCTGCGTGTCGCGGACAGTGGCCTGACCGACGCTCGTCCGTCACTCAGTTGTGACGGTTCGTGACCGAAGGGGAGGGGATGGCGGAAGTGAACCGGAAGGGAAGCGGACGGGCGAGACCCCCTGGTGCGCCACCGCATAGGCTGTGCCCGGACCGTCCCCATGGGCAGGTCGGTCCTCACCAGACAGACGCAGCAGGGGGCAACCGCCATGACGACAGGTCGGCTCGGGCAGCAAGCCGCGCCACCGAACGCGGCCTACGCCGGGCAGGTCGTGTACTTCCCGGATCCGGTCCGGGCGTCCCGCCACCCCAGAGGTGTGCGCGTGGACGAGAACGGCTGCCCGGTATTCGCGCCGTACGCGCGCGCCGCCGCCGAGATCGCCGAGCCTCCGCAGGGTTTCGGCGTCGATGAGCTGCGGCTCACCGACTACGTCTCGGCCAACGCGGCGCTGGCGGCGAGTGGCCACGAACTGTGGGACACGATTCCGGCGGTCGCCACCCCGCACGGCTGGACCTGGCACCACGTGCCGGGCGGCCGGCGGATGGAGCTCGTCCCGGTCGAGGTCAAGGCACTGCTCCGGCACCACGGTGGTCTCGCGACCACCCCGGTCGACCAGAACAAGCGGGGCACGCGTCCGCTGCAGGAGACCCGGCCCGCGCACTTCCGGCTCCCGAAGGGCGCGGTCGCGGTCAGCGAGCAGCAGATCCAGGGCGTCGAGGAGGACCTCGGCTACCGGCTGCCGGGCGCGTACCGCTCGTTCCTGAAGGCGGCCGGCGGCTCGGCCCCGGTCGGTGCGGCGCTCGACGCGGAGCTCGGTCTCCTGGTCGATCAGCCGTTCTTCACGGTGCGTGAAGAGGCCGCGGTGAACGACCTGGTGTACGTCAACAAGTGCCTGCGTGACCACCTCACCAAGGACTACCTGGGCGTCGGCTTCGTCCAGGGCGGCATCGTCGCGGTGAAGGTCCGGGGCAACGGCGTCGGCTCGGTCTGGTTCTGCGCGTACGACGATGCCCGGGACCAGGACGGCTGGAGCGTGCAGGAGCGCGTGGACCGCCTGCTGCTGCCCTGTGGTGCGGACTTCGACGCCTTCCTGCAGCGGCTGGCGGGCAACCCGCCGGAGCTGGAGACCGTGGCGAACCTGATGGTGGACGGCGGCTTCGCGCGGGCCGTCCCGGTGGAGGGGTGAGCGCAATGGTGACCTTTGCGCAGGCGCAGGAGCGCGCGGACGAGTGGGTCAACGGAGACGTGCCCGCGTACCAGCACCGCGAGGTGCGGGTCCGCGAGTTCGAGCTGGGCTTCGTGGTGTGGGCCGAGGACCGCGCCGAGGGCCCTGTCTCGGACGGCGGCCGGCAGCGGCTGGTGATCGCCCGCGACAGCGGTGAGGCGACGCTCTGGCCCGGACTGCCGGTGGGCGAGGTGATCCGGCGGTACGAGGAGGAGTACGGCACGGTCGCCGCGGCCCCGGCCCCGCCGCCGGCGCGCGTCGACCTGAATCAGACGTCATTCCTGCTGAGCCCGCCGGAGTGGCTCCAGGAAGCGGCGGACAAGCTCGGGATCCCGGACCGGCGGGCGGAGCGCGACGGGAACCCTCCCCCCGCGCCTTCCTCTTCTTCCGTACCTTCCGCTCCTTCTGTTCCCGCGCAGGCGGCCCCTTCCGGGACGCCGTCCGGTGGGCCGCCCTGGCAGGGCGCCGGTGCGCAGGACGAGCACGAGCCCACCGCCCCCGACGGCGTTCCGGCCTCTTCGCCGAGCGTGCCCACCGGGGCCACCCCGTGGGCCGGGACCGACACCAACGCGGACTCCGACGACGGGGCGGTCGCGCTGCCGGCCACCGTGTTCGCGCCGCCGCTCTCGGGCGCCGATGACGACGGCACCCCGCCGCCGGTGGTCTCCGCGGAAGCGCCGACCGCGCTGATGTCGGGCGGCAGCCGGCTGCCCCGGACGGCGATCGTCCCCGGCCTGAACCCACAGGGGCCGGGTGCGCCCGGTCCCGGAGCCCCCGTGCCGGGTGCCCCCGGAGCCCCCGGGAGCGGTGACATAGCCGACGCCGCCACCAGCAAGGCCACGCGGCCGCCGCGCGGTGCGCGCGGTGGCGGGTCGACCACTCCGCCGCCGCCCGGCGCCCCCGGCACGCCGGGCGCCAGGCCGGGTGCGCCCGTGCCGCCGCCCTCGGGTCCGGGCGCGCCCGGCGCCCCGGCGGGCGGGTATCTGCCGACGCAGCTCGTCTCGCAGGTCGGCCCGCCCGGTGCACCTCAGCCCCCGGCACCTCCCGGACAGCCCGGACCTCCCGGACAGCCCGGACCTCCCGGACGGCCCGGACCTCCCGGACGGCCCGGACCTCCCGGACCTCCCGGACAGCCCGGACAGCCCAGACCTCCCGCACCTCCCGGACCTCCTGGGCCGACGCCGCCGCCCGGTGGCGGCTTCGACCACGCCGCGACCATGCTCGCCGACCCGGGCATGGGTGCCCCGAGCGCGCCCAGGCCCCCTGGCCCGCCCGGCGCCCCCGGTGTCCCGCAGCCTCCCGGTCCGCCCGGGCATCCCGGGCATCCCGGATCCACTCCGCCCCCGCCCGGTGGCGGAGTGCATCAGGCAGCGACGATGTTCGCCGACCCGGGCATGGGCGGCCCGAGCGCGCCCAGGCCCCCTGGCCCGCCCGGCGCCCCCGGCGCCCCGCAGCCTCCCGCCCCGCCCGGACCTCCTGGGTCGACTCCGCCCCCGCCCGGTGGTGGCGCGCACCATGCCGCCACGATGCTCGCGGGACCTGCCCAGGTCGGCCCGCCCGGGGCCCCCGGCATGCCGCCGGGGGGCGCCCCCGGTCCCGTGCCGCCGAATCCGCACACCCCGCCGCCCCCGGCGTACGGCTATCCGCAGGCGCCGACGGGTCAGCCGACCGTCGGCCCCGGCTACCAGGCCGTGCTTCGCTTCCGCGCGCCCGACGGCAGCGAGCAGCAGTTGATCCGCCGCTCGGCGCCCGGGACCCCGCACCCCGAGTGGCAGATGCTGCACGAGCTGCGGGCCATGAACGTGCCGCCACAGCAGGTCATCGAGCTCCACACCGAGCTGGAGTCGTGCGAGCTGCCCGGTGGCTACTGTGCGCGGATGATCCGGGAGACCTGGCCGCAGGTGCGGATCACCAGCGTCGCCCCGTACGGCACCGATCACGCCAGCCGCCAGCAGGGCATGCAGCATCTGCTCACCCATCAGGGTGAACTGCACCAGGTCGCGGACGGTCCGGCGCGCCCGGCGCCGGTGCGGGCCCCGCTGCCGCAGATGCCGCCCGCGATGCCGATCCCGCCGGAGGCCATCGCGGAGGAGCTGCTGCAGGCCTTCGGGCCGCAGGGCGTGCTCCGTTTCGACCAGCGCGCGGTGTCTCGCCAGGGCGTGCCCGAGATCGTGGCGCAGACGCTGGTGTGGGCGGGTCTGCCCGCCGACTTCGGGCCGTTCTTCTGGGCGCAGCCGGGTCAGCCGGTGGTGCCGACGCTGGCCGAGCTGGCCGCGCAGCGGCAGGTGCAGCCGGCCGCCGACGCGGGGTCGTACCTCGTCGTGGGGTCCGACTTCGGGCGGGCGATCTGTGTCCAGTACGGCACGGCGAACATCGTGGCCGTGCCGGTGGAGGCGGGTCCCGGCGGGCAGCCGGTGCCGCCGCAGTTCGTGAACACCGGCCTGCCGGAGTTCACGCGCTCGATGGCGCTCCTCGGCCGGATGTGGCGGCTCCGCTTCGGCCTCAACCCGGAGCAGGCGGGCCGTTGGACGGTCGACTTCCAGGCGCAGCTGGTGGCACTGGACCCGGCGGCGCTCGCGTCGCCGGAGAGCTGGTGGTCGGTGCTGCTGGAGCAGATGTGGGACGGCCTGATCTGATCCGACCCGACCCGACCCGACCCGACCTGCCGAGCACGAGGCGCCCGGACCCCGCCAGGGGATCCGGGCGCTCTGTTGTATGTGACACCTGTCGCTTGTATGTGACACCTGTCGCTTCCCCCCGGGAAACCACCGAATGGATTCGGACTTCTCTGCCAATTGCCGCATCCTTGACGTATTGCTTGGTGGTCGGAGAGTCGGAGAGAGGCTTCAAGGATGAGTGCTGCACCGGTGTCCGCGTACGGCTTCGTCGTGGTGCGAGGACGTGGCTACCGCCCGGAGCAGGTGGACGGGAGAGTGGCCGATCTGTCGGCGGAGCGGGGCGAGGCGTGGGAGAGGTTGTCCCGGCTGGCCGTGCTGGCGAAGGAGCTGGAGGCCGAGTCGGCACGGCTGACCGAGGTCGTCGCCACCCTCGCCCCGCAGACGTACGCCTCGCTCGGCGAGCGGGCCCAGGAGATCCTGGCGCTCGCCGACGCGGAGGCTCAGACCGTACGCAGCACCGCGCAGGAGGAGGGGCAGGCGCTGCGGGACGCGGCGGACGCGGCGGCACGCACGTTCCGCGACTCCGCCCGCGCGGACTCCGACGCCCTCCGGTCGGCCGCCGGGGCCCACGCCGACGAGACGGTGGCCGCCGCGCAGCGGAGCGCCGACTCCACGCTCGCCGCTGCCCGCAAGGAAGCCGAAGAGGCGCGCGACCAGGCGGAAGCCGCGATGGCGGAGACCCGCAGCCGTACCGCGAGCGTGCTGGACAACCAGGAGCACGAGCACACCGACCGGTGGAAGACCGCCGAACGTGAACTGGCGGATGGCGAAGCAGCCCAGGCCGCGCGGCACGACGAGCTGACCGACCGGGCGGAGGCCCGGCTGGCCGAGGAGCGCCGGGCCCTGGCGGAGGCCGAGGAGGCGGCGCGGCACGGCCAGGAGGACGCCGAGGCGCAGGCCACCGAGCTGATCGCGGCGGCCAGGGTGCGCGAGGAGCGGGTGGTCCGGGAGACCGAGCGGATCCTGCGGGAGCACGAGGAGGTCCGCGAGGAGGTGCAGGCGCACATGGCGCACGTACGCAACTCGCTCGCGGCGCTCACCGGGCGTGTGGCGCCCGCGGAGAACTGATCTGTATACCTCCGGCGGCGGTTCAGGCTGCCTGCCTGTCCTTCGCACTGCGCAGTGCCGCGCGCATGGTGTGAATGGACTCGGCTCTCGTGTTCTCCTCACTGTCGGGTGAGCCGTCGCAGTCGCGGAAACTTCCGGGTCGGGCGGCGCGGAAGGCGCGTTCGCAGCCGCCCTCACAGGTCTGCCAGGGCAGTGCTTCCGGCCGGTCCAGCGGTGTGGCCGGATGGGACGCGGCGGGTACGGCGACGGGCTGTTCCCCGAGACGGTAGGCCAGGATGCGGGACGGGCGGGCCCGGAGCGGGTCGGGGAGATCAAGGGTGAGCGCCCGGGTGATCTCCTCGGCGCCGACGCCCCGTGCGAGCCGCTCGGCGACGGCAGGGGCGAGCTCGGCCACTTCGCGCCGGGACAGGATCAGCCTCGGGTTGACGATGCGCAGTGAGGCGAGGATGACGACGGCTCGGGGATCGGCATCGTCGAGAGAGAGCGGGGGAGGGGCAACGGCACTGTCCGGGGCGGCAGTTCCGCATGCGGCCTCGACACTCTCAGGAGCGCCGGATGCGGCAGCAGCGGCGGCGCTTGCACCGGACTCGGGGGCAGACCCATCCCCAGGGGCAGGTGCCGGGGCGGCTTGGGCGTCGCCCGTGGACGCGGATCCGGTTCCGACGTCCGGGGCGGGCGCGCCCTCCACGCCCGGCGCGGGCATGTCCTCCGCCGTCGAAGGCTTCCGGGGACGTGGCGGCGGGGTGGGCCGGTCTCCCCGGCCGGGCACGTCGTAGAAGTACGTCCGGGTGTGGATCAGGCCGTTGGCCCCGCGCACCCGGCGGCGTTCCAGATAGCCGGCGTCCTCCAGCTCCCGGAGCGCCCGTGAGATCAGGATCTCGCCCTCGGTGAAGTGCGCACACAGCGCGGCGACGCTCACGCGGGCGCCGTCCGGCAACGAGAGGATGTAGGCGGCGACGCCGACCGTGACCGCACTTCCGGGGCGCTGCGCAAGGGCGTTGGCGATCACGGTGAAGTGGGCGGTGAGGCGCGTGCGTACATGAATCACGCCGGAGATCGGAGCTCCGGCTTCGGCGCGCGGGCGCGCGTTAGACTGCGAATCAGCCATCGGGAAGGGCTACTTCCTGGTTGGTCAGGCCCTCGATCGGGATTGCCGTCCCGGCCGGGGGCCGTCTTCATGTGTGAGGTTGTCGCGGCGAACGTAACCGGCCCCACCCCGCATATGCAACCAAGTCACTCGTGCGGGTGACGAGTGGGGAGGGGAGGGAGGGTAAGTGGTTCTTTCCCCAAGTTCTTTGGGGAGGTCCGCGCCCCACCGGCCCCTCGGAGACGAGCCCCCGGTGACACCGGAGCACCGCTCCAGACCGGGCCCCGGCCGGTCCGGACACGGTGCCGTGCCGGTACGGGCCGTCTGCGCACGCGTGGCTTGGACGGTGGGCAGGGTGTCGACAACGCGCAAGTTGTCTGCCGAGGACTGGTTCGTCCTGCGTGAGCTGCGCGCGGTCGGCGCCACTGCTGCTCCGCTGGCCCGTCTCGCCGAGGATCTGGGCTGTGGGCTCCTGGAGCGAAGCAGCCGTGATCAGTAGGCGGGCTGCCGAGCGGCAGCCCGCCTACGTGGCCGAGCAGGAGGCAGGCAGCAAGGTGCACCACGGCTCGGCACAGGAGCCCGAACCAGTGCCGGCTACCGGCCGGGGCGGAAGCGGTGGTTCGTCTTCAACTCGCTTATGAACGCGGCCCAGGAGGCCACTGGGAACGCCAGGGCAGGGCCGGTCACGTTCTTGCTGTCACGGACGGGGACGACGCCGGGGAATCCGTCTGCCACCTCCACGCAGTTGCCCCCCTCCTGATTGCTGTAGCTGCTCTTGCGCCAGTCGGCGCCGGTCAGATCGAGACGGGACACTCGCTCCACGGGGGTTGCCCTCCATCACGGATCGGATCATGTCGAGTGACATGAGCGGGGGCAGGGCTACTGCCCGCAGCCGATCGTAGGTCACCGCGAAGCGGCTGACCTCCTCCGGATCCTCGATCAACTGGCCGTAGTGGGCACCCTCCGTGTAGGCCATTTCTGTGCCGTCCGGCAAGACCAGGACGGTCAGGGAACCACCCATCGCGTCGTGCTCCCCCTGGTCGAATGGCAATACCTGAACAGTGATGTGGGGTTTGGTCGCGGCTTCCAGCAGCCGGATCAGCTGGGCACGCATGACAGCCGGGCCACCCACAGGGCGTCGCAATACTGCCTCGTCAAGAACGACCCACAGCTCAGGGCAGTCGGCCGCACCGAGACGTTCCTGACGTCCCAGCCGAGCCGAGAGCCGTTCCTCCAGGTGCTCCTCGCCCTTGAGCGTCCGCCCCACGCTCAAAAGAGCTCGGGCATAAGCCTCGGTCTGTAACAGCCCTGGCACCACGTGGGATGCGTACTCACGGATCGACACCGCCCGCGCCGAGTGCGCTATGAACGCCCGCGACCAGTCCGGGAATGCCTCCCGGTACACGTACGGCCACAGGTCGATCAGCAGGTTGTCCGCTACGAGTGCGGTGTCGAGGGCCCGTGCCAGTTCCAGCGTCGGTCTGGCCCCGGACGAGCGCTCGATCTGGGTGATTCGGGAGCTGACGACGTGCGTCTTCTCGCCCAGTTCGGCCTGGGTCAGTCCCGCAGCCGTACGGAGTTTGCGCACCCGTGAACCGAACAGCGCGGCCATCGAGGACTGGGGATCGATTGCTTTGGCCAAGGCGTCACTTCCGTTCCTTACAGCCTGGAAGGTAAGGCTTCGTCACCTTTCGAGCGTAGGCCCATCGGACGAATCTTGAGTACGGAACGTCACGACCCCCACACGCACGGGGACGTGCGATGGATCGAACGACCGGAATGGATCGCACCATGCTCAAGACAGTGACCCCGCCGGACGAGGACCCGAAGCGGGAATTGGATGACACTCCACAGCCGCACGGACAGGCGTCGGCCGTGGCCCCGGCTGCCGAACGGCAACTCATCTCGATGCAGTTCACGTCGTCTCCCCGGGGCGCCCGCCTTGCCCGGCGGACCGCCGTGAGGCACCTGGATCAGTGGGGATTCCCGCCGATGTCGGACGCTTCCTGCACCGTCGCTCTGATGGTCGCAGAGCTCGCCACGAACGCTGTACGCCATGGCCGGGTGCCCGGCCGTGACTTCCTCCTGAGCTTGGTCTACGAAGTGCGGGCGAGGCTGTTCCGTATTGAGGTCTCGGACGCCTGCCCGGACCGGCCGCCCGCCGATCCCGTTGCACCTGCGGACGAGGAGGAGTCGGGGCGTGGACTGTTCCTCGTCGACATTCTTGCCAGCCGGTGGGGCTCGGTTCCTCGCACTCCCGTCGGGAAGACGGTATGGGTGGAGTATCACGCTTCAACAACTGGCGCCGTAGAGACCTGACGTACTGATAACCAGGGTTACCAGTCGATTCATGGATCCGTAGACCGTGGCATCTCTACCTGGACTCGGTCGCCGTAACCGGATTCCGCGGCATCGGACGCAGGGCCAAGGCTCGACCTCGCCCCCCCAGCCCGGCGTGGCGATGGTAGATAGGGCGTAACGACTCGGGCAAGTCGAGCTTCGCCGAAGGCATCGAGGCCGCGTTCACCGGGACGAGCGCCCGTTGGGACGGACGCAACCCCTCAGCGGCGCCCCGTCGCCGGCGGCGCGCCCGCGAGGATCCGCGGCTCCTCCACCTCGTACCGCCGGCGTGCCTCGGCGGAGGTCTGCCGGGGCAGCACCGTGCCCAGCCAGCCCGCCAGGAATCCGGCCGGGATCGAGACGAGGCCGGTCGTGGTGAACGGGAACCAGTTGAAGTCGTGTCCGGGGAAGACCGACCCGGGCGATCCCGACACCAGATTTGTGCCGGTGATCAGCACGAGGACCGCGACGGTGCCGCCGATGAGGGTGCAGAGCAGTCCGGTACGGGTGAAGCGCCGCCAGAACATGCTGTAGACGAGCGCCGGGGCGAGCGCCGACGCCCCGATGCAGAAGGAGAGCGTCACCAGCGCCTGGAGGTTCCAGTGCCGGGCCGCCACGGCGAGGACGGTGGCGAGCAGCCCGACGCCGACCGCCGCGGCCTGCGCGGTGCCCATCTCGGTCCGGTCCGCGACCGGCTGCCTGCTCCCGTCGCGCATCCCGTGGACGAACAGGTCGTGGGCCAGAGAGTTCGCACAGGCCAGGATCATTCCGGCGACCGAGGCGAGCAGGGTCAGGAAGACCGCCGTCGTCATCGCCGTGAGCACCAGTGCACCGATCTTCCCGCTGCCCGCGACCACACCGCTGACCTGGAGCACCGAACCGTTGCCCTGTGCCCCGGCGGCGACGATGAGGTCGTGGCCGACCAACGCGGCCGCACCGAAACCGATCACGGTGAGCAGCAGAGAGATCCCGACGACCACGGAGACCGCCCAGGACATCGAGCGGCGGACGGCCTGCGCGCTGCGGGCGCCCGTCATCCGCATGGTGACGTGCGGCAGTGCGGCGACACCGAGCACCAGGGTCAGTTCGGAGCTGACCATGTCGAGGCCGCTGCCGCCGAACTGGAGCCCCGACTGCAGATAGGCGGCCCCGGCACCGCTGCCCCGCTGGGCGGCCGCGAGCAGCGCGGCGGCGGACCAGTCGAAGTGGTTCATGACCAGTGCGGAGATGGTGAGACAGGCGACGACGAGAAAGACCGTCTTGACGATCTGGATCAGGGCGGTCCCCTTCATCCCGCCGATCGCCGCGTAACTGATCATCATGATCCCGAGCGCGATGATCGAACCGGTACGGAAGCCGGAACTGTCGAATCCCAGGATGAAGGCCATCAGATCGCCGCTGCTGGCGAGCTGAACGACCATCAGTGGCAGCAGGGCGGTGAGGGTGACGCCGCAGGTGGTGATCCGGACCGCGCGGCCGGGGGCACGGCGGGCGAACACATCGCCCATGGTGAACCGGCCGGCGTTGCGCAGCGGTTCGGCGAGCAGGAACATCAGAAGGACGAGTGAGAGCGAGGTGCTCAGACCGACCACGAGCCCGTCGTAGCCGGTGAGGGCGACGAGTCCGCTGGCGCCGAAGACGGTCGCCGCGGAGAGGTAGTCCCCCGCGATGGCGAGGCCGTTGCGGACGGGGGAGAGCGAGTGGTAGCCGGTGTAGAACTCGGTGAGGTCGTCGTGGTCGGGGCCGGTCATCACGCAGAGCAGCAGAGTGACGGAGGCGACCGCGAGGAACGCCACGAGGGACATCGCCTGCGCCGACTCGTCGATCCCGTTCATCGGGCCGCTCCTGTTCTTCGGAGTGCGGCGGCGAGCGGGTCGACCGTGCGCCGTGCGGTCCGCTCGTACAGGGCAATCGCGAGCAGGGTCACCGGGAGCTGGCACAGACCGAGCGCCAGGCCGACGTTGAGTCCGCCGCCGACCGGACGGGACATCAGCCCGGGGGCGAAGCCGGACAGCACCAGGAAGAACGTGAAGTAGCCGAGCGCGGTCAGGGTCGCGACCCGCCGCAGCACCCGGTACGCGGTGCGCAGCCGGCGCAGATCGCTGTGTCGTCCGGGAGCGGGCATGGGCGTGCGTACCGGCGTCGGACGGCGGGGCGGGGGCGCGGGCGGCGAACTCTGCCAGGGGAGAAGGAGGTCGGGGTCGTACGGGGGGCGGCGCGACGGTTCGACGTGCGGGGGCTCGTACGACATCTGAGTGCTGCTCCTTGCATGGCTCGGGTCCCGGGGCGGACTGCAAGGGAGAGCGCGTGAGCGCTGCTGGGAGCGGGAACACTACTCGCGGGTAGGGCAATGGGGGAGGGGTTGGCCTGAACTTCCCTCTGTGAAAAAGAAGTTGGCTAAGACCGACCGGCAATTGGGGGTGATTGACGACAACGCCGCGAGGTGCGTGCCCCAGCCCCGCTCCTTCACCCACCCCCCATTGCCGGTCGGTCTAATTCTGTGGTGCTTCGGTGTTGCTTCCAGGGCTGGTTGCGGAGCCGGCTCCGGCGTCCTCGGTGAGGATCGGGAAGCGGCGCGGTGCCATGAAGACCAGCACCAGCAGCGCCACCGTCGCGGCCACCGCGGCCCCGACGTACACCTGGTCGACAGCGGCGTCGACGGCCCGCCGCAGATAGTCCGTCGCGGCGGCGGAGAGCGCGCCCGAGTCGTCCAGTGCGTGCGAGATCGCGTCCAGGTCGCCCGGCAGCCCGGGGACGGGCGCGTCGGCGAGCCGGGAGGCGAGGACCCCGTTGGCGACGGCGCCGAAGAGCGCGGCGCCCAGACTCTGGCCGACCTGGCGGCAGAACAGTACGGAAGCCGTCGTCGTACCGCGCTCGGACCAGCCGACCGTCGACTGGACCCCGACGATCAGCGGCAGTTGGAACAGCCCCAGCGCCGCGCCCAGCAGCAGCATGATCAGGGCCGGCTGCCAGGGTTCGCCGGGGTACGGCAGCAGCGGGAACGAGAGCAGGATCAACAGGGCGCAGCCCATGCCGATGATCGCGGTGCGGCGGAAGCCGATGCGGTTGTAGACGCGGTTGGAGAGGGCCGCCGACACCGGCCAGCTCAGCGTCATCACGGAGAGCACGAAACCGGCGGCGATCGGGCCGAGGCCGAGCACCGACTGGGCGTACGTCGGCAGGAAGACCGTCGGGGCGACCATCAGCAGCCCCATCGCGCCCAGGGCCAGATTGACCGAGGCGATGGTCCGCCGACGCCACACCCAGCCCGGGATGATCGGGTCGGCGGCGCGCCGTTCGATGACGACGGTCAGTACGGCGAGGACCGCGCTCGCGGCCAGCAGGCCGAGCGACGGCGCGGAGAGCCAGGGCCAGGCGACCCCGCCCTGGACGAGCGCGGTCAGCAGCAGGGCGCCGGTCGCGAAGACGGCGAGGGCGCCCGCCCAGTCGATCCGGGGCCGGGGCGCATCGGCTCCGCGGGCGCGGGACGGCTCGTGGAAGTGGCGCACGACCAGCCAGAGCGCGAGCGCCCCGACCGGCAGATTGATCAGGAAGATCCACCGCCAGTCGGCGTACCCGGCGAGCAGCCCGCCGATCACCGGTCCGGCGACGGCGGACGTGGCCCAGACAGTGGACAACTTGGCCTGGATCCGGGGGCGTTCCTTGAGCGGATAGAGGTCGGCGGCGATCGTCTGCACCGTGCCCTGCAGCGCCCCGCCGCCGAGTCCCTGGACGACCCGGAAGGCGATGAGCGCGGCCATGTTCCAGGCGGCGGCGCAGAGGACCGAGCCGACCAGGAAGAAGATGATGCCGGCGATCAGGACCGGCTTGCGGCCGAACGTGTCGGAGAGCTTCCCGTAGACCGGCAGAGTGACGGTGACGGCCAGCAGATAGCCGGAGAAGAGCCAGGAGAAGACGGCGAAGCCGCCGAGATCGCCGACGATCTGCGGGACGGCGGTGGAGACGATGGTGCCGTCCATGGCCGCCAGCGTCATGCAGAGCATCAGCGCGGCCACGACGGGGCCGCGGCCTCGGGGCTCGGACGGGGAGGGGACGGGGTCCACGCCGGACCCCGATTTCGCTTCGGTGTCGCCGTCCGAGCCGCTCATAAAGATCCCTTCCCCATGCACGTATCTTCCGGTGACACTGTCTCACCCGCTGCCGGGCAGGGCCCCGGGACCGGTCGGCCGCCACCTGGGGGTGGAACCCCTGAGATCCGGCTCCACCTGGGGGCTGAGACCCCTAGGGGTAGCTCCTTACTTCTGTCCAGGGGCGGTTCCTCCCGGCGGAGGACGTGAGGCCGGGGGCCCGTTCCTTAACGTGTTCCTACAGCGCGAATGCGGGTGACCGCAGGGGGCGGGGTGGGGAAAACCCCACCTCAAGACTGCGCTGGGCACCAGTGCGCCGGACCACGTCCGGACGCGAGACTCAAGTACGAACACAGCGCCGTCCGTTCAGCGGGCGGCGCCCCTCTCGAATCGACGTCCTGACCCAGGACGTCTTCGCCGACGACGTCTTCACCGACTTAGGAGAATCACCGTGACAACGGCTGTAACCATTCCCAGGCACGGGGGCACTGGAGGGCGTACGGCCGTCGCTGCGCGGGCGCGGCAGGTCGTCAAGGCGTACGGCGCCGGGGAGACCCGGGTCGTCGCGCTCGACCATGTCGATGTGGACATCGCCCGCGGGCAGTTCACCGCGATCATGGGCCCGTCCGGTTCCGGCAAGTCGACCCTGATGCACTGCCTGGCCGGACTGGACACCGTGAGCTCGGGCGAGATCTACCTCGACGAAACCGAGATCACCCAGCTCAAGGACAAGAAGCTCACTCAGCTCCGCCGGGACCGGATCGGCTTCATCTTCCAGGCGTTCAACCTGCTCCCGACGCTCAACGCGCTGGAGAACATCACGCTGCCGATGGACATCGCGGGCCACAAGCCCGACGCCGGCTGGCTGCGCCAGGTCGTGGAGACGGTCGGTCTCGCCGAGCGGCTGAAGCACCGGCCCACCGAGCTCTCCGGCGGCCAGCAGCAGCGCGTCGCGGTGGCCAGGGCGCTCGCCGCCCGGCCGGAGATCATCTTCGGTGACGAGCCCACCGGGAACCTGGACTCGCGGGCCGGCGCCGAGGTGCTGAGCTTCCTGCGCAAGTCCGTCGACGAGCTGGGACAGACCATCGTCATGGTCACCCACGACCCGGTCGCCGCCTCCTACGCGGACCGGGTGCTGTATCTCGCGGACGGACGCATCGTCGACGAGATGCACAACCCGACGGCCGACCAGGTCCTCGACCGCATGAAGGACTTCGACGCGCGCGGGCGGACGTCATGACCGTCTGGAAGACATCGAGGCGCAACTTCTTCGCGCACAAGGGACGCATGGCGCTCTCCGCCGTCGCGGTCCTGCTGTCGGTGGCGTTCGTGTGCGGCACGCTCGTCTTCACCGACACCATGAACACCACGTTCGACAAGCTCTTCGCCGCGACGTCGGCCGATGTCACCGTGAGCCCCAGGGCCGCGCAGGACGTCGACGAAATGCCGGAGAACGGCAAGCCCGTTTCGCTGCCCGCCGCCGCCGTCGAGCAGGCCGGGAGGGCGGACGGGGTGAAGACCGCCGAGGGCACGGTCACCAGCATGTCCGTCACCGTCGTCGACAGCCACAACAAGAACATGGGCTCCTCGTCCGGCGCCCCGACGATCGCGGGCAACTGGACGCAGAACGAACTGCGTTCCATGGAGATCGCCTCCGGCCACGCACCGCGCGGTCCGACCGAGGTCATGGTCGACGCCGACACCGCGGACAAGCACCACCTGAAGATCGGTGACGAGCTGCGCACCATCGCCGTCACCGGCGACATCAGGGCGAGGATCAGCGGTATCGCCTCCTTCAAGGTCACTAATCCGGGCGCGGCCGTCGTCTACCTCGACACCGCCACCGCGCAGGTCAAGCTCCTCGGCAAGCCCGATGTCTTCACCCAGATCTCCGTCACCGCCAAGCCCGGTGTCAGTGATGCGCAGTTGAAGAAGAACGTCGCCACCGCCCTCGGTGACAGCGCCGCGTACAAGCTCCAGACCCAGCAGGAGGCCGCGGACGCCAACAAGGACTCCATGGGCTCCTTCCTCGACGTGATGAAGTACGCGATGCTCGGCTTCGCCGGGATCGCCTTCCTCGTCGGCATCTTCCTCATCGTCAACACCTTCTCGATGCTGGTGGCCCAGCGCACCCGCGAGATCGGCCTGATGCGGGCCATCGGCTCCAGCCGCAAGCAGGTCAACCGGTCGGTCCTGATCGAGGCGCTGTTCCTCGGCTTTGTCGGTTCCCTCCTCGGTGTTGGCGCGGGAATCGGTGTTGCGGTCGGACTGATGAAGCTCATGAACTCCATGGGCATGAACCTGTCCACCGAAGATCTGACCGTCGCGTGGACGACCCCGGTGCTCGGCCTGACGCTCGGCGTCGTCGTCACCGTCTTCGCCGCGTACATCCCGGCACGCCGGGCCGGGAAGATCTCCCCGATGGCCGCCCTGCGCGACGCCGGAACCCCGGCGGACGGCCGCGCCGGCCGGGTACGGGCCCTGATCGGCCTGGTCCTCACGCTCGCCGGTGGCGCCGCCCTGTATGTCTCGGCGCAGGCCGACAAGGCGAGCGACGGATCGCTCTTCCTGGGTGTGGGCGTGGTCCTCACCCTGATCGGCTTCATCGTGATCGGCCCGCTGCTGGCCGGCTTCGTGGTCCGAGTGCTCAGCACGGTGGTGCTGCGGATGTTCGGCCCGGTCGGACGGATGGCCGAGCGCAACGCGCTGCGCAACCCGCGGCGTACCGGAGCGACCGGAGCGGCCCTGATGATCGGCCTCGCGCTGGTCGCCTGCCTCTCGGTCGTCGGTTCGTCGATGGTCGCCTCGGCGACCGAGGAGCTCGACAAGTCGGTCGGCGCGGACTTCATCATCCAGCCGAGCGGCAACCCACAGCCGATCGTGCCGCAGGCCGCGAAGGCCCTGGAGGCCGTCCCGGGCATCGAGCACATCACCGACTACAAAGCCGTCAGTGCCAAGCTCACCGCCCCCGACGGCGCGGTCGAGGACGAAGGCGTCGTCGCCGCCGACCCGACGTACAAGGAAGACCTGCGCCGCGAGACGGTCTCCGGCAACCTGGCCGACGCCTACGGCAAGGACGCCATGTCGGTCGGCGACGCGTACGCCACCCGGCACAAGATCAAGGTCGGCGATCGGATCACCGTCGCGTTCAAGGACGGCGAGACGGCGAAGCTGAAGGTCGCCGCGATCACCTCGGACGACACGAACGTCGACAAGGGCGCGATGTACACCAACATCACGACCGCGGAGAAGTACGTCCCCACCGACAAGATGCCGAAGAACATGATCATGTTCGCCAAGGCGCAGGACGGCAAGGAGAAGGAGGCGTACGCCGCCCTCAAGGACGCCCTCGCCGCCTACCCGCAGTACACCGTGCAGAACCAGGCCGACTTCAAGCAGGACCTGAAGGACCAGATCGGCCAGCTGCTGAACATCGTCTACGGTCTGCTGGCGCTCGCGATCATCGTCGCGGTGCTCGGTGTGGTGAACACTCTGGCCCTGTCGGTGGTCGAGCGGACCCGTGAGATCGGCCTGATGCGCGCCATCGGCCTCTCCCGCCGCCAGCTGCGCCGCATGATCCGCCTGGAGTCGGTGGTCATCGCTCTCTTCGGCGCCCTGCTCGGCCTCGGCCTGGGCATGGGCTGGGGCACGGCGGCCCAGAAGCTGCTGGCCCTGGAGGGCCTCGGCGTTCTGGAGATCCCGTGGCCGACGATCCTCACGGTCTTCGTCGGCTCGGCCTTCGTCGGCCTGTTCGCCGCCCTGGTCCCGGCGTTCCGGGCGGGCCGGATGAACGTGCTGAACGCGATCGCGACCGAATAGTGGTCGCGGAGATCCACGTAGGATGACTGATCCGGCTCCGGGGTGTTCCTCCAAACACCCCGGGGCCGGATTTGTGCCCTCGGCGGCACGGTCAGGCGCGCATGACAGGGACGTCGTACTTCGGGATCCACATGTCGCGCGTGACGAGTGTCATCGCTTCGAGCTGGGCCTGTGCGACGAGAACCCGGTCGAAGGGATCTCGATGAATCCGGGGGAGGCGTCCGGCGCGAACGCCGTGTGCGGCGGTGATGGGCAGCGTGGTGAACTGCATGTCCCGCGCCCGTTCCGCAAGGTCTCCAGAGCCCTCCAGCTTCCCGAGACCCTGCTTGATCGCGATTTCCCACGGGGTTGCGGCGCTGATGTACACCTCAGGTTCGGTGCGCAACAGGTCCTTGAGGTCGTTGGACAGCTCGGGGGAGGCATCCAGCCACCACAGGACGACGTGCGTGTCCAGAAGCAGTTTCACCCGCGCATCCCGAATGCATCGGCGATGTCGTCGGGGAGTTCGTCGAAGTCCTCGGCGATGTGGATCTGCCCCCGGAGCGCCCCGTAGTCGGTCCGGTTGACCTTGGGGTGCAGCGGCACGACCTTGGCGATGGGCTCGCCCGCCCTGCTGATCACAACCTCTTCCCCGGTCTCGACCTGTTGCAGTATGCGGGAAAAGTGGGTCTTGGCCTCATGCACGTTGTACTGCCGTGCTGCTTCCACGACTGCCTCGCAGGGAAGTAGATCGGACTAGGTGTGGACTAAGGCTAGCTCCGGTCTCACCGCACGGCAACGGCGTTCCCTCGCGCGGGTGACACACCGGCGTCGTACGCTGGAACCCCCGGCCCGTGATACGTGTCGGGCCCTTCGTGTTGCCCCCTGGCAGCAGCCGGCTGCTGGAATCTCCCTCGTTACCCGGACGGAAGCCCTTCATGAGCCTGCACGGTCTGCTGGATGTCGTCGTACGTGACCCGGCGCTCGCCGAAGCGGTGAAGGCCGCCACCGACGGTCACCGGATGCATGTCGACCTCGTCGGCCCGGCGGCCGCCCGCCCCTTCGCCGTGGCCGCACTGGCCCGCGAGGCCGGGCGGACCGTGCTCGCCGTGACCGCGACCGGGCGGGAGGCCGAGGACCTGGCCGCCGCCCTGCGGACACTGCTGCCCCCGGACACCATCGCCGAGTTCCCGTCCTGGGAGACCCTGCCGCACGAGCGGCTCTCGCCGCGTTCGGACACGGTCGGCCGCCGCCTCGCCGTGCTGCGCCGCCTCGCGCACCCGAGGGCCGACGACCCGGAGACCGGGCCGGTCAGCGTGGTCGTCGCGCCGGTGCGGTCCGTGCTGCAGCCGCAGGTCAAGGGGCTCGGGGACCTGGAGCCCGTGGCGCTGCGCATCGGCCAGAGCGCCGATCTCGGCGAGACCGTGGAGGCGCTTGCGGCGGCCGCGTACTCCAGGGTCGAACTGGTCGAGAAGCGCGGCGAGTTCGCTGTCCGCGGCGGCATCCTGGACGTCTTTCCGCCGACCGAGGAGCACCCCCTCCGGGTGGAGTTCTGGGGCGACGACGTCGAGGAGATCCGGTACTTCAAGATCGCCGACCAGCGGTCGCTGGAGATCGCCGAGCACGGCCTCTGGGCGCCGCCCTGCCGCGAGCTCCTGCTCACCGACCAGGTGCGCGAACGGGCCGCCGCCCTCGCCGAACAGCACCCGGAGCTGGGCGAGCTGCTCGGCAAGATCGCCGAGGGGATCGCGGTGGAGGGCATGGAGTCCCTTGCCCCGGTCCTCGTCGACGACATGGAGCTGCTGCTCGACGTGTTGCCGAAGGGTTCGATGGCGCTGGTCTGCGACCCGGAGCGGGTCCGCACCAGGGCGGCGGACCTGGTCGCCACCAGCCAGGAGTTCCTCCAGGCGTCGTGGGCGGCGACCGCCGGTGGTGGCGAGGCGCCGATCGATGTCGGCGCCGCCTCCTTGCGGGGCATCGCGGACGTCCGTGACCGGGCCCGTGAGCTGGACATGATGTGGTGGTCGGTCTCCCCGTTCGCCGCCGACGCCGAGCCCGACGAAGACACCCTGAAGCTCACGATGCACGCCCCGGAGTCCTACCGCGGCGACACCGCCCGTGCGCTCGCCGACACCAAGGGCTGGCTCGCCGACGGCTGGCGCACGGTGTACGTCACCGAGGGGCAGGGGCTCGCGACCCGTACCGTCGAGGTGCTCGCCGGCGAAGGCATCCCGGCCCGCCTCGACCCGGACCTGGCGGAGCTCTCGCCGTCCGTCGTCCATGTGTCGTGCGGCGCGATCGACTACGGCTTCGTCGACCCGGCGCTGAAACTCGCCGTACTCACCGAGACGGACCTGACCGGTCAGCGCACCGCGACCAAGGACCTCGGCCGGATGCCGGCCCGCCGCCGCAAGACCATCGACCCGCTGACGCTGGAGACGGGCGACTACATCGTCCACGAGCAGCACGGCGTCGGCCGCTACATCGAGATGGTGCAGCGCACGGTGCAGGGCGCCACCCGCGAGTACCTCCTCGTCGAGTACGCCCCCGCCAAGCGCGGCCAGCCCGGCGACCGCCTCTACATCCCGACCGACCAGCTGGAGCAGGTCACCAAGTACGTCGGTGGCGAGGCGCCCACCCTGCACCGGCTCGGCGGCGCCGACTGGACGAAGACCAAGGCACGCGCCAAGAAGGCCGTCAAGGAGATCGCCGCCGACCTGATCAAGCTGTACTCGGCGCGGATGGCGGCGCCCGGCCATGTCTTCGGCCCCGACACCCCGTGGCAGCGCGAGCTGGAGGACGCCTTCCCGTACGCGGAGACGCCGGACCAGCTCACCACGATCGCCGAGGTCAAGGAGGACATGGAGAAGTCCGTCCCGATGGACCGGCTGATCTGCGGCGACGTCGGCTACGGCAAGACGGAGATCGCGGTGCGCGCCGCATTCAAGGCGGTCCAGGACGGCAAGCAGGTCGCCGTCCTCGTCCCCACCACGCTCCTCGTCCAGCAGCACCACGGCACGTTCACCGAGCGCTACTCCCAATTCCCGGTCAACGTGAGGGCGCTGAGCCGCTTCCAGTCCGACACCGAGTCGAAGGCGACTCTGGAGGGGCTGCGCGAGGGCTCCGTCGACCTGGTCATCGGCACGCACCGCCTGTTCTCGACGAAGTTCAAGGACCTGGGCCTGGTCATCGTCGACGAGGAGCAGCGCTTCGGCGTCGAGCACAAGGAGCAGCTGAAGAAGCTCCGGGCCAACGTCGACGTCCTCACCATGTCCGCGACGCCGATCCCCCGTACGCTCGAGATGGCCGTCACCGGCATCCGTGAGATGTCGACGATCACCACACCTCCCGAGGAGCGCCACCCGGTCCTGACCTTCGTCGGCCCGTACGAGGAGAAGCAGATCGGCGCGGCCATCCGGCGTGAACTGCTGCGTGAGGGGCAGGCGTTCTACATCCACAACCGTGTCGAGTCCATCGACCGAGCGGCCGCGCGCCTGCGCGAGATCGTTCCCGAGGCGCGGATCGCGACCGCCCACGGCCAGATGTCGGAACACGCGCTGGAGCAGGTGGTCGTGGACTTCTGGGAGAAGAAGTTCGACGTCCTGGTCTCCACGACGATCGTCGAGTCCGGCATCGACATCTCCAACGCCAACACGCTGATCGTGGAGCGCGGCGACAACTTCGGCCTCTCCCAGCTCCACCAGCTGCGCGGCCGCGTCGGCCGTGGCCGCGAGCGCGGTTACGCGTACTTCCTGTACCCGCCGGAGAAGCCGCTCACCGAGACGGCCCACGAGCGCCTGGCCACGATCGCCCAGCACACCGAGATGGGCGCGGGCATGTACGTGGCGATGAAGGACCTCGAGATCCGCGGCGCCGGAAACCTTCTGGGCGGCGAACAGTCCGGCCATATCGCGGGCGTCGGCTTCGACCTGTACGTACGCATGGTCGGCGAGGCCGTCGCCGACTACCGGGCCTCGCTCGAAGGCGGCGTCGAGGAGGAGCCGCCGCTGGAGGTCAAGATCGAGCTCCCGGTCGACGCACACGTTCCGCACGACTACGCCCCTGGCGAGCGGCTGCGCCTCCAGGCGTACCGCGCGATCGCGTCCGCCACCACGGAGGACGACATCAAGGCGGTCCGCGAGGAACTCACCGACCGCTACGGCAAGCTCCCGGAGCCGGTCGAGAACCTCCTCCTGGTCGCGGGCCTGCGCATGCTGGCCCGCGCCTGCGGCGTCGGTGACATCGTGCTCCAGGGCCCGAACATCAGGTTCGCCCCGGTGGAGCTGCGCGAGTCGCAGGAGCTGCGCCTGAAGCGCCTCTACCCGAAGACGGTGATCAAGCCGGCTCTCCACCAGATCCTGGTCCCTCGCCCGACCACCGGCAAGATCGGCGGCAAGCCGGTCGTGGGCCGCGAACTGCTGGCGTGGACGGGGGAGTTCCTCACGACGATCCTGGGATCGTGAGGAACGCGACCGGCGTGACGGGCGTGGGATCGGGTGCCACTGCGTGCGCAATGGAGCAACGTCTCGGAGAAGAACTCCTCATGCGCGCCAGGCGGCCAGCAGATCCGCAGGAGTGAGTGTCAGGTCCGGGCGTACGCCGTCCTCGACCCCTGCCGGGCACACCGCCAGCAGAGGGGCCGCCGACGCGCCCGGTACGGCGGACCGGGCCTCGGCGAGACGGGAGAGCTCACGGTCGCTGAAGCGCTTGGTCTCACGCCACTTGACCGAGCCGAGGAGGAGCGTGCGCTTCCCCGAGGCGGCGGGGACGACGATGTCGTACTCCTGGCTGTTGTCGCGGTTCCACCAACTTCCCACCTGCCCGGCGTCCTCCAGCCCCGGCAGCTCGGGGCTGAGCCGGTACACCGCCTCGTGGACGAGTGGCTCGATGGCGCGGCCCCGCCAGCTCGGCCAGCCCCGGTCGAAGGCGGCGCGGGCGATGTCCGCCCGGCCACGGGCGATGTGGGCCTGCTGTTCCTCGACGAAACGGAACCAGAAGCGCAGATACGGGTCGTCGATGCGGTAGCGCCGCAGCCTGCTGTTCGCGGGCGCGCCCACTGGTACGTCGATGCTGACCACCCCCTTGTCGGCGAGCACCTTTATGGCCCTGGTGACCGCTGTGTGCGCGGTGCTTCCTTCCTCGGGAAGCCTTCCGACGACCTGGGTGAAGGTGCTGACTCCGATATCGGTACCTCCCATCGCGGACAGGACGCGCCGCGCCTGCTGTGCGTCGGGGAATTCGGCGTCGAGGGACCGCTGCCCCATCACAGCCAGATCGCTGTTCTCATCACCGAGCTGTTCGTGCACGAACGCCTTCGTGCTGCGCGCGCGTGCGCGGTCCAGCACGAGGCGTGGGTAGCCCCCGGTGATGAGCGCGGTATCGAAAGCAGTCAGCGGGTCCCCGCCGCTGCCCAGGGCCTCCGCGCATTCGGCGGGGTCGAAGGGGGCGATGGTGGTGCTCCTGGCCCGGCCGTAGAGCGGCCTGTCGTGCTCGGTCAGCCGCTCCATCATTGCGACGTCGGAGCCGATCAGCACAAAGAGAACGGGGGTGTTCTCCAGCTGGCGGTCCCAGGCGTTCTGGAGCTGCCCCTCCAGGGCCGGATCCGCCGCGGCGGCCCACGGGAACTCGTCGATGACGACGACGGAGGGGGTGCTGCGGCATGCGACGGCGATCCTGCCCAGTGCGTCCCGCCAGTCGCTGGGGGGAGCGGAGAAGAGTGAATCGGCATCGGCGAGCGGGGTCGTCGAGGTGTGCAGCTCGGCTGTGAGGGTCTGGAGCTGGGTGGCAGGCGGTGCGTTCTTCACTGCGGAGAAGTAGAGGTAGGGCAGCCCCGACTGCTCGACGAAGCGTGTGAAGAGCCGGGATTTTCCCACCTGCCGGCGCCCGCGTACGGCGAGCAGCTGTCCCGTTCCGGACTCCCGGATGCGCAGTATGCGGCGTTCCAGATCGGCGAGCGTGCGTTGACGGCCGTAGAAGCCCATGCGTCTACCTTCCGGACCTTTCAGAGAGCGCGTATGAGTGAATCATACATTGACGTAACGTACATAGATGTATGTTACGTCGCCCGATGGCCGAGGGCATCGGTGAACAGGCTGTGGCCCCCGGCGGCGACCCGCCGTGGCCCGGCGGCTCGACCGGCGTGTGATTCAGGCCGCATCCGCCCGAACCGTGGACGTGTGCATGCCTCGTGGGGGGAAGACATCCGTACGATTCCCAGGTTCGGCTTTCTTCCCGTCAGGACGGCTTCGAGTGATATCTCCCCGTACGTACCGAGTGATGCTGCCCGCCCTCAGCGTGGCGGCCGTGCTGGCCCTGGCCGGCTGCGACCCCGAGCAGACGGCCTCCGGCTCCGGGCAGAAGGGCAGCGGGGCGGAGGGCGGCGGACCGGCCGTCACCGGGTTCGGGGCCAGTCCGCTCGACAATGCCGACGGTACGAAGCCGGGGCTCGCCCCCCTCGCCTCCGAGGCGGACAAGGCGGCCGGCCGGAAGATCATCGAGAAGGTGGCGACGAAGGGGCGCGGACCGAAGACCGGTTACGCGCGGGACAAGTTCGGGTACGCCTGGAAGGACTCGGTCGACGGGATACCGCTCGCGAGAAACGGCTGCGACACCCGTAACGACCTGCTCGCCAGGGACGGCCAGGACGTGAAGTTCCGCTCCGGTTCGGACTGCGTGGTCGTGTCGATGACCCTCAAGGATCCGTACACCGGCTCGACCATCGACTGGCGCAAGCAGCAGGCGACGAAGGTCCAGATCGACCACGTCATGCCGCTGTCGTACGACTGGCAGATGGGCGCCGCCCGCTGGCCCGAGGCGAAGCGGCAGCAGATAGCCAACGACCCCCTCAATCTCATCCCGGTCGACGGACCCACCAACGGCTCCAAGGGCGATTCCGGTCCGGCGTCCTGGCTGCCGCCGAACAAGCAGATCCGTTGCTCGTACTCGGTACGGTTCGCTCAGGTCTCTCTCAAGTACGAGCTGCCTGTGACTGTGGCGGACAAGCAGATGATGCTGAGGCAGTGCGGCAGTTGAGGCAGAACGGAACTGACAGGCGGCGCGCTTGCTCCTGGGCCGCCTCCGCTTAGGATGTCGGCGAAAGCAGCACACGCAGGGTGTCGCTGCATCTGAGAAGAAGCGCCCATGGACGACATAGTCGCCCGCATTCACGCCAAGCTGTCCGCAGCGTGCTCGGAGCCGGTTCCTCGTCCGCGGACCTTCGTGCGAGCACCTGGCGGGCGACGGCTGGGTCTCCCGCTCAGCGAGCAGCGGGTGGCAGCCTTCGAGACGGTTCATGGCATCCGCCTCCCCTCCGCATATCGCACATTCCTGCGCGAGGTCGGCAACGGAGGCATAGGCCCCGACTGCGGGCTTCTGCCGCTCACCCGCTGGAACATCCGTGACATCCCTGATGCCCGCCAGCGACTGGGGCGGACCTTCGCGTTGGATCCGACCGGCTGTGTACCCGAGGAGTGGGCGCGCCTCTGTGCTGATCAGGATGATCCGTGCGCGGGAACCCATCTCGTCGTCCACCGGGGCTGTCTGGAGATGACATTGCTGGTCATTACCGGGCCCGCCCGAGGCCGACTCCTCGACGCCAACCTCGGAGACCTGGCCACGCCCCCGGTGTTCCACCATCAGCCGGACTTTCTCGGCTGGTACGAGCACTGGCTGGACGGGCTGCCGGAGGGGAGGCTTCCTCCTGACTTCAGCGGCCAGTCCCAGGGCAGCAATGAGGAACTCATTGACCAACTGGCTGAGTCGGATTCTGTCTGCGAGCGACTTGCTGCCGCCTACACCTTGGGCGGTCGTCATCCGCTGGGCAGTCGTGCCCGGGACGCGCTGCTCGCGGCCCTCGCCGACGATCCCGACCGCGGAGTCCGTATGGAGGCAGCGAAGACTCTGGCAGATCTGTACAGGGGGGCGGCAGCGGCACTTGCGCAGGCGCTGAGCGATCCGGACCACTGGGTCAGACGACGAGCCATGGTCTATCTGCTGCAGGTCACCGACGACGAGGCTGCATACGGTTCCGCAGCCCGTGCGCTCCTGCACGATGAGAACCCGAATGTCAGGATGGCAGCGGCCGACCTCCTCGGTCGCGCCGGTTGGGCCTCATAGAAGTCGGCGTGGGGGTACGGACCGCATGGCGCGCCGGAGTCCGGCTCTGGCGGCCGTGAGGTCGTCCTCGGTCTCTCGCAGGCGTTCTGTGGGTGCGGCACGGCATCTGAACGCAGCGGGAACCCGCCCGGGCGGGCGGGTTCCTCAGGTGTCAGACGGCCGGTCTCTTCACCGTGAACGGCTTGTCGAACTCGGAGAACTCGACCGTGACCGGGGTTCCGGTGCTGAAGCCCAGCTTCAGGATGTGGGGCCGGCCCGCCGTGGCGACCGCCGCCGTCCATGTCCCCCGGCCCGCCGTGCCGGTGAGGGACAGCGCGGGCGTGGAGCCGACCGTGGTCGCCCGGCCCTTGTGGGCGGTGGCGTTGTTCCCCGCCAGGCGGCCGAGGAACCCCTTCCGGTCGCAGTAGCTCAGGGCCTCCGCCGTGTACCGGTCGGAGGGGCGTGCCTTCACCCAGCGGCCCGTCAGTTTCTTGACCTCGGTGTCCACCGTGGTGCGGGATCGGCCCGCGTCCGCCGCCCGCAGCATCGCCTCGTCGGACTGGGTGTAGACCGTGCCGCCGGTTCTGACCAGCTGCATCGTGCCCGCCGCGCCCATGGACAGGGTGACTGTGCACTCACCCCTGATGTCGGTGGCGACGTACGCCTGGACCGGGGCGCCGTCCGGCGAGTTCGTCGCGACGGCGATACGTACCGACTTGGCCGCCCGGGTCGCCGAGAGGGCCTTGTTGACGACCTCGGGGCCGCTGAGCCGGGCGAACGGCGCGGGGTCCTGCTGCTGGGCGAACACCGTGTCGCAGGCCGTGACTCCCAGGGCGGTGACCGCGCAGAGGGACGCCGTCGCGGTGCGGAGAGCGGTTGCGGCGATGCCGGCTGGGGGGCGCATGGGCGGGCTCCGTCCTGGGGGGAGGGGGAGGGGCGGGATCAGAGCGTGAGGTCCCACTGGGTGGCGTCGTACGTGAAGCCGGGGTTGACCTCGACCGTCAGGTTCTTCGCGTCCGCCGGGGCGTCGAAGGCGAACTGGACGGTGACCTTCTTGCCGGGCAGGACCGTGCCGCTGAAGCCCTCGCCGACCTTGCCGTCGAAGATCTGCTCGGCGTCCACACCGTCCTTGCCGGCCCGCGCCTCGACGTTCACGAGCGCCGCGTCGAACTTCTCCTTGCCCGCGTTCTCGATGACGACCGCGATCCGGTACGCCTTGTTGCCCTTCGTGTGACCGGCGGCGTACGCGTCGGGGGTGTACGAGGTCGCGTCGCCGACCGTGACCGTCAGGTCGTCGTCGTACACGGCCGAGTCGCCGGCCTCCAGCGCCTTCCCGGCGTCCTTCTTCTTGTCCTTGCCCTCGGCGGTGTCCGTGCCGCCCGCCTTCGGCCGGGCGGAGGCGGTGGTGTCCGACACCGCCTTGTCGAGTTCGTTCACCGCGTCGCCCACCGCCTTGAAGGTGATCACCGCGCCGACCACCGAGAGGATCAGCGCGATCAGGCCGAGGACGGCGCCGAACGTGGCCATGCCCTTGTTGGTGGCCTCGCCGCGCTTGGCGCGACCCCGGCCGACCAGGCCGAGGATCAGGGCGATGAGGCCGAGGATGCCCGCCAGCCAGAAGAGGAACGGGATCAGGCCCGAGACGGCTCCGACGATGCCGAGGATCAGCGCGGAGATGCCGAGCCCGTTGCGGGCCGGGATCAGGCCGGGCGTCTGGGCCGGGGCGTACGGCTGCTGGGGCTGCGGGGACTGCGGCGGCTGCGTGAACTGGGACATGGCTGTGCCCTCCGGCAAGTGCAGGGATGAGTGGTGAGCGGTTCGTTGCGCCACCTGATGTAGTGACAGGTCAATAACAGCAGAGCTTGTGAACCGAGTCAACACGATTCACGGAAAATGACTTCGTGCACACTGTGAATCCGTGGCGGGCGAAGGGGTCGGTATGCTCGCGGACACAGCAGGCAGCGCGGATCCGTATGGACGCATCAGGACCAGGGAGAGCCAGTGCCGGAGAACTCGACAGAGGTGACCGCGGCCGGAATCGCCCGGCTCGCCGGGGTGGGGCGCGCCGCCGTCAGCAACTGGCGCCGCCGCCACGCAGACTTCCCCAAGCCGGTCGGCGGCACCGAGACCAGTCCGTCCTTCGCTCTTCCCGAAGTCGAACAGTGGCTCCGCGACCAGGGGAAACTCGCGGAAGTCCCACTTCGTGAACGAGTCTGGCAGCAGCTGGCCGGACACCCGGCCGGCGCCGTCCCCGCCCTCGTGCACACGGGCTGCGCCCTGCTTCTCGTCCGGGACAGGCCCACCGCCTGGCTGGAGATCACCGCCGTGTCGGACGCGCGGATGGCCAAGGTGCTCCACCTCGCCCTGAACAGCACGCTCACCGCACGCTTCGGACCTGCCACCGGCGGTGCGGAAGGAAGCGACGGTGGCGGCGGAACCGGATACGAGCGGGCTGTTCACACTCCCACCGCCGACGAACTGCTCCCGTCCGTCCCCCTGCTGCGGGCGGCCGCCGAACTCGCTGCCGGGACAGGGGCCCGCCAGACCTTTGAATTCCTCCTCGGCCGTCAGCTCGCCGCCAATCCACGTCAGTTCACCCTCACCCCGCCCGGCCTCGCCGAACTGATGGCCGCGCTCGTGCGGACCGGCGACCGGCCCGCCCGCACGGTCCTCGATCCAGCCACCGGCACCGGCGCCCTGCTGTGCGCTGTCAGCAGTCCGGCCGCCCTGTACGCCCAGGACGCCGACCCGGATCTCGCCGAGCTCAGCGCCCTCCGCCTCGCCCTGCACTCCGACGGCCGCAACCCCACCGCGCTCGCCGTGCGGACCGGCGACACGCTGCGCGCCGACGCGTTCCCGCAGCTCACCGTCGACGCCGTGCTCTGCCACCCGCCGTTCAACGAACGCAACTGGGGACACGACGAGCTCGCCTACGACCCGCGCTGGGAGTACGGCCTCCCCGCACGCACGGAGTCCGAACTCGCCTGGGTCCAGCACGCCCTGGCCCATCTGCGCGAGGGCGGCACCGCCGTCCTGCTGATGCCCCCGGCTGCGGCATCACGCCGCTCCGGCCGGCGGATCCGCGCCGATCTGCTGCGCCGCGGCGCGCTGCGTGCCGTCGTCGCCCTCCCGGCCGGCGCGGCTCCCCCGTACGGCATCCCGCTCCACCTCTGGGTGCTCCGCAAGCCCGGCGCCGGTGTCCGCCCCTCGCCCGAACTGCTGCTCGTGGACACCGCCGAGCCCGCCGAACCGCCCACGGCGCCCGCATCCGCCCCCGCGTCCGGTGGGCGCGACCGCCTCGACTGGCAGGCGGTGCGCAGTGTCGTGCTGGATGCCTGGGAGCCGTTCGACGGGCGGACCCGTTCCGAGCCGGACGTCCCCGCCGAAGCGGTCGGGCAGGACCGGCCGGGCGTCAGCCGGGTCGTCCCCGTCATCGAACTCCTCGACGACGACGTGGACCTGGCCCCCGCCCGCCATCTGCCGTCCCCGGCGGCCGGTGGCGGACCGGGCGAACTCACCCGCGTACGGGACCGGCTCACCGAGACGCTGCGACTGACCGCGACCCTCACCCCGCCGCCCGCGGACGTCTCGGGACCGGCGCACTGGCCGCTCACCACCGTCGGCGAACTCGCCCGCGCGGGCGCCCTTCACCTCCGTACCGGAGGCTCCGGCACCGGCACCGGGGCCACCCCCGTCCCCGTGCTCACGGAACACGACGTCCTCGGCTCCACCGCCCCCTCGGGAACACTCCCCACCGCCCCCGCCGGCTCCGAGGGACCGCCCGAGGAACCGGTCCTGGTCGAGCCGGGCGATGTCGTCGTCCCCGTACTCGGCGGCGGCTCCGTCGCCCGCGTGATCGACGAGGTGACCGCGGGCGCCGCGCTCGGCCGCAACCTTCAGCTGCTGCGCCCCGATCCGGCCGCCGTCGACCCGTGGTTCCTCGCCGGTTTCCTGCGTGGCACCGCCAACAACCGTCAGGCCAGCAGCTATGCGTCCACCGCCACCCGGCTCGACGCCCGCCGTCTTCAACTGCCGCGGCTGCCACTGGCGGAGCAGCAGCGGTACGGGGAACGGTTCCGCGCCCTGGCCGCGTTCGAGGACGCGCTCCGGCTGACCGGCAGGCTCGGCGGACAGCTCGTCCAGGGGATGTACGACGGTCTGACGGACGGTACGGTCACTCCGGAGTGAGCTGAACCACAACGGTTCCGTACAACCCGGGGGTCGTTGTCGGTGTCGCCCTTTACGCTCAGATCTGCCAGATCTGCGCGCGCACGTGTCCACATACCCGCACGGGTACGTACGCGTGCGCGCGGGACCCCCACGACCACGTACCAGGAGCAGCCATGTACGCCCCGGGTCATCCGCCGACGCCGCAGCGCCGGGTCCCCAGCCGGGCCTGGATCGTCTCGATGCGTGTGCTGTTCGTCGTGCTCGCGGTGGGCTCGGTCGGTCTGCTGCTGTGGACGCCGTTGCTGCGGCTGGCGATCGTGCGCCGCCGCGCGTCCGACTGGTGGCTGACCGGGGCCGGCTTCGTGCTGCTCTGCGTGCTCCTGCCGATCATCGGCAGGGACGACACCAACCCCGATGCCAACGGCGTCGACTTCTTCTTCATACCGCTGCTGCTCGTGGCGATCGTCGCCGCCTGCGCGTACTACCTGTACGGGGACATCCGCCACTACGAGCAGCTCACGAAGCAGCAGTTCGGCGGCGGGTATCCGCCCCCGGTGCCGGGGTACGGGTACACGACCACCGCGCTCGTGCACCAGCCGCTGCCCCCTCGGCCTCAGCAGTACGCGCAACCGCAGCCGCCTCAGTACCGGCCCCAGCCGCAGCCTCACCCCCAGCCTCACCCCCAGCCTCACCCCCAGCCTCACCCCCAGCCGCAGCCGCAGCCTCACCCCCAGCCGCAGCCGCACCCCCAGCCGCAGCCGCACCCCCAGCCCGTGCAGCACGCACCCGCGCCCACCCCGCCCCACCGCATCGACCAGGTCCGTGCCGAGCTCGACGAACTGAGCGACCTCCTCCGTCATGAGGAGGACCGATGAGCGGACGCGTCATCGCCGGACGGTACGAGCTGGCGACCATCCTCGGCCAGGGCGGCATGGGCCAGGTCTGGACGGCGTACGACCAGCGCCTCGACCGCCGGGTCGCGGTGAAACTGCTCCGGCCCGACCGGGTCGCGGGTCCCACCGGCAGCGACGCGGTCGACGAGCTGCGGCGCCGGTTCGTCCGCGAGTGCCGGGTCACCGCCCAGGTCGACCACCCGGGTCTGGTCACCGTCCATGACGCGGGCAGCGACGGCGACGACCTGTTCCTCGTCATGCAGTACGTCGAGGGCTCCGACCTCGCCGACCATCTCGCCGAGCATGACCCGTACCCCTGGCAGTGGTCCGTCGCCGTCGCCGCCCAGCTCTGCGCCGCGCTCTCCGCCGTGCACGCCGTGCCGATCGTCCACCGCGACCTCAAACCCCGCAATCTGATGGTGCGTCCGGACGGCACGGTCACCGTCCTCGACCTGGGCGTCGCCTCCGTCCTGGACAGCGACACCACCCGCCTCACCCACACCGGTACGCCGATCGGTTCGCCCGCCTACATGGCGCCCGAGCAGGCGATGGGAGGCGCCGTCGGCCCGTACACCGATCTGTACGCGCTCGGCGTGCTCCTCCACGAACTGCTCAGTGGGGATGTGCCGTTCGCCGGCTCCACCGCCCTCGGGGTGCTGCACCGCCACCTCTACGAGCCGCCGCTCCCGGTCCGTCAGATCCGGCCCGAGATCCCGGAAGCCCTCGAATCGCTCGTGCTGCGGCTCCTCGCCAAGGACCCGCAGCACCGACCGGCGAGCGCCCAGGAGGTGTACGAACACCTCACCCCGCTCCTTCCGTCGAGCGGCACAGGGCTGCCGACCGGCCCGCTCGACCCGACCCGCCCGTTCCTGCGGCCGCACGCACCGTGGCCCGACCGCGTCACCACCCCGCCCGCCGCGCAGCCCGCGCCGGTGGCCCCGAAACCCGATGTCGCAGCCGCGGTCGACGAGGTCAAGCAGCTGCTCGGGCAGGGCCGGATCACCCAGGCCGTGGACATCCTCGGCGGCATTCTCCCGGCCGCCGCCGAGCAGCACGGCGAGGGTTCGCCGGTGGTCCGCATCCTGCGCAAGCAGTACGCGGCGACCCTGATGGACGACGGGCAGTATCGCCGCGCCCTGCCCGAACTGCGGCGCCTCGCCGACGACCGCGCGGTGGAGGCCGGACCGGCCGACACGCAGACGCTGCAGTACCGCTACGACGCGGCGCACTGCCTGGAACAGCTGGGCGAACCGGCGGCCGCGCTCGCGGAGTACCGGTCGGTCCTGCCGTACTACGAGAACCAGTACGCGACGGGCAACAACCCGGCACGGTCCTTCGAGATCCGTCAGCGCATCGGGTATCTGCTGCTCGCGGTCGGTGACCATGCGGCGGCGCGCGGTCAGCTTCAGGCACTGCTCCACGACACCGAGCGGATGTACGGGCCGCACCATCCGCTGCCGGTGGAGCTGCGCCGCCAGCTCGACCGGCAGCTGCAGGTCCGCGGCGGCTGACGGGGACCTACCAGGGACCGGCAGAGGGGGGAGATCTCCAGCCGGTCCGGGGTGCTGAGACCGACCGGTAATTGGGGGGCGGCGTCACGGGGCTGGGGCACGCACCTCGCGGCGTTGTCGTCAATCACCATGGCTCCGCCATGGCTCGTAGCGCCGGCGTAGGAACCGGCAGAGCCGAGGTCTGGCGCTCGCCTGGAGAGGGCCGACGGGCCCCGACGTAGGCGGTGAAGGCAATGAGCACGCCAAATTTCTGTAATGGCTGTACGGAATGCCTCATTCGTCGGCGAACCGCCGACCGCGACATGAGACCGTGATCTGCCGCCGGGGCGGCTGACGACCCGCCTGCCCCGTCGGCCTCACACTTCTTCCGAGCACTGTCGAGGTCTCTGTGCCTTCTCACCGCATATCCAAGAAGCGTCGCCGTATCTCCCTGGCCGTGGCCGGCGTCGCCGTTCTCGCCGGTGGCGCGTTCGCCGCCGAGGCCGCCACCGCCACCACCGTCTCCAGGCCCGCGCCGAAGATCTACACCGGGCCTGTCTTCGACACCTGCACTGCGCCGTCGCTGACCACCATGAAGGGCTGGTACAGCTCCTCCGTCTACCACGGTGCCGCCGTGTACGTCGGCGGGAAGAACCGCGGCTGCGCGCAGCCCAATCTCACCGCGTCCTGGGTGAAGTCCGTCAGCGCAACCGGGTGGAAGCTGGTCCCGCTGTACGTCGGCGCGCAGCCGCCGTGCCAGACGAGCGCCAACCCCGAGAAGATGACCGCCACCAACGCCGCCTCACTGGCCGTCACCGACGCCAACGACGCCGTGGCGAAGGAGGCCGCGCTCGGCATGAAGCCGGGCAGCCCCGTCTACCTCGACATGGAGTACTTCGACCCGAAGAACACCTCCTGCGTGAACACGGTGCTCACCTATATCCGGGCGTTCGACAAGACGGTCAAGGCCAAGGGGTACTGGTCCGGCTTCTACGGCTTCAGCAACTCCAGTGCCGCCGTCGTGGCCAACGCCACGAACCGCACGGACCTGCCGGAGATCCTCTGGTACGCCCGCTACGACGACGTGTACTCCACCACCAAGGGCTATCCGTACGCCTCGACGCTGTACACCGGGCACCGCCGCGGCCACCAGTACGCCGTCAACAAGAAGGTGACGCACACCGGGGGCACGCTCACGATCGACCGGAACGCCTGGGACGCCCCGGTCGCGATCGTGGCCGGCTAGCTACTGCGGGGCCGGGTCGCATCGCCGCCGCGCCCCCCACACCCCTGTCGCCAGCAGGGCGAGCACCGCGCCCGCGCCGACCGCCGTACCCGCCCGCAGGCCGGGTGGCCGGAACGAGCAGTCGACGGCGGTGCCGTGGGCGGGGACCGGGGTGGAGACCAGGCCCGGATGGCTGTCGGCGGGGCGGCCCTGGCAGCTCCAGCCGGCGATGCGGGGTGCGGCGATCCGGTGCCGCCCCGTCCGGGACCGCTCCCCGGCCAGGCAGAGCAGCGGCAGCGCGACCAGGCCGTCCAGCCACATCGGGTTGTACGACGCCTCGACGACCGACCAGCCGCACAGCGCGTACGAACCACCGAGCACCCCCGCCGCCCACCGGCGCCCGCTGCGCAGTGTCAGCAGCAGGGCCATCAGCGCCGCCGCCGACGCCATCTTCAGGACCGTCAGCACGTACACCGCGAGGTCGGTGCGGTCCCGCGGAAAGACCCCGACGAGCAGCGCGAACAGGCTGGTCAGATAGGTGCCGAGGCCCGCAGGAAGCTGGTCCCGTATCCGGACGACCAATTCAGGAACAGCCCGCCGTCGGCGTTTCCGTGCAGCAGGTCCCAGAGCCGGATGTGGAACGGAACGAACTGATTTCCGAGGTCATTGACACTCCTGGTGTGCGGCCCGAACGGAAAGCTGCGGGCCGCCGCATCGCCCGCGCACACGGTGACGGCGGTGATCAGTGCGGCGAGTTCGGCTGCGGCCGTGCGCGGGCGGAAGGTCGGCATACGGAGGAATATGGCAGCCACGGGCGAGTGAACAGTGTCGAAGTGTTTCCTCCATAGTTCAATTCACGTAATGGTTGCTCACTATCCATGTGACGCATATATATCTGACTGAACGACAGGGTGAGTTACTCCCGTGCTGATCTCGCTGGTGGTGCCTTGTTTCAACGAGGAGGAGATCCTCGGACGCTTCCATGCGCGTGTCACGGAGCAGATGGCGCGGCTGGGGCATGATTTCCAGCTGGTCTACGTCGATGACGGCAGCGTGGACCGCACGCTTCCGGTTCTGGAGGAGCTGGCCGCCGCCGACCCGCGGACCCGCTACCTCTCCTTCAGCCGGAACTTCGGCAAGGAGGCCGCCATGCTCGCCGGCCTCCAGCACGCCGACGGCGACGCGGTCGTCATCATGGACGCCGACCTCCAGCACCCGCCGGAGCTCATCGGCCGCATGCTGGACGAGCACGCCCACGGCTACGACCAGGTCATCGCCCGCCGCACCCGCAAGGGCGACCGTCTCACCCGTACCCTCGGTGCCCGCGCCTACTACTGGCTGATCAATCGCCTGGTGGACGTGGAACTGGTCGACGGCGTCGGCGACTTCCGGCTGCTGTCCCGGCGTACCGTCGACGCCGTCCTCGAACTCACCGAGTGCAACCGGTTCTCCAAGGGACTGTTCGCCTGGGTCGGATTCCCGACGACGACCTTCGGTTACGAGAATGCCGTCCGCGAGCAGGGCAGCTCCGCCTGGACCTTCGGGAAGCTCCTCAACTACGGACTCGACGGGCTGCTCTCGTTCAACAACAAGCCACTGCGCGCCGCGTTATACCTGGGCATGGTACTGATGTCCGTCGCCCTCGCCTATGCCGCCTGGATCGTTGGATTCGCCCTGTTGAAAGGCGTGGACACGCCCGGCTATGTCACGCTCATCGTCGTGGTCACGGCTCTTGCCGGGGTACAGATGGTGATAGTGGGTGTGGTCGGTGAGTACGTCGGCCGCATCTACTACGAGGTGAAGCGGCGTCCGCACTTCCTGGTGAAGGCCAGCAATACCGCCGTACCGAATCAGCAGGACCGGGAGTTCGTACGCCGATGACGGTCCGGGCGCAGATGATCCGCTTCGCACTCGTCGGCGTCGTGAATACCGGTACGTACTACGGCTGCTATCTGGCCCTGCTGACCAGGCTGCCGTATCTGGCCGCGCATGTGATCGCGTTCGCGTCGAGCATGACCGGCTCGTTCCTGCTGAACTCGTACTTCACCTACCGGACCCGCCCCACCTGGCGGAAGTTCCTGCTCTTCCCGCTGACCAACGCCGCCAATTTCACCATCACGACCGGGGGCGTCTGGCTGCTGATCGACCTCGCCGGATTCAGCAGCCGTTACGCACCGCTGGTCGCGGCGGTGGCGGCCATCCCGATCACGTTCGTGGTCTCCCGCGCGATCATGCTGCGGCCGGAAACGGCCATGGAGGGGCGGTGAACAGGCCCACATCCCCAACTCCTCCCGAATCGTTGGTCGAATCAGTGGCCGGGATCACGCCCACTGCCTAACATCGATCATCGCAAGGTCTTGTGCGCCCGCCCGTCGCCCGGCCACCACCCCGCAAGGGGGCGCGGCGCGCCGCACCTGCTGTCTCAATCTCCCCGGGAGGCTCCTTTGCACCGCCGCCGTCGCACCGCGCTCGTCGTCTCCGCCGCCATGCTCGTCGCGGCGCCGCTTCTCTCCGCCTGTGGCAACCAGGCCCACCCAGGTGCCGCAGCCGTGGTCGGCGGAAACCGCATCGAGGTGTCCACCGTGCAGGCCCAGGTGGCGGACGTACGCACCGCGCAGAGCGAGTCCGACCAGTCCGTCCAGCTCATCAACAAGTCCGGGCAGCTCAGCCGGGCCAAGCTGCACGGGATGATCTTCGACCGGATCCTGGACAAGGCCGCCGCGGACGCGGGAGTCAGGGTCAGCCGCAAGGAGGTCCAGGAGATGCGGCAGTCGGCGGCCTCCCAGTCCGGGGGAGAGACACAGCTGCAGGCGATGCTGCTGCAGCAGAGCTGGGTCGCCCCGAACCAGATCGATGCCGTCCTGCGCGAGCAGGTCCAGCTGTCGAAGCTCGCCCAGACGTTCGGCGCCGACCTGCAGCAGCCCGCCGGGCAGAAGGCCGTCGGCGATGCGCTCAGCGCGGCGTCGAAGTCGCTGCACATCGACGTCAACCCGCGCTTCGGCACCTGGGACAACAAGCAGACCCAGCTCGCCAACTACAAGGCCCCGTGGATCACCCAGGTCACCAAGCCGGCCCCGCAGGGAGCCGCAGCCGGCGCCTAGGGTCTTTCGTTCGGATCATGCCGGACCCCGCGAGCCCGGCATGATCCGAACGAGAGGCGTCCGGTCGGTCGGCCCGGTCGCCCACCCCCTGGTGCCCCTCCCGGCAAGTTTTGCCCCGTCGCGCCGCCCAGCACGCCCGCTCGCCGCGTTGGCCACAAGCCCTGGTGGCTCCTTCCCCAAGCTCTCACCTTCGTTCGAGCAGGGGAGACCCCACTGGGGGACGTCCGGCCGCCTTGCGATCGCACGCACTGGACGACGCTCCTCATGGGGCAAACACTGCCGGTCACGGCACTGGTGCCCCTCCCTGCAAGCTTTGCCCCGTCGCCGGGCAAACACTGCCGGTCACGGCACTAGTAGGTTGGTGGGGTGAACGCTGAAGACCCCGGTCGTATCGTCCTGCTCACCACCAGCCACCGGGTCGCGCCCGGACTGCTGTCCTGGCCCGCCTGGCAGACGCTGCACGCCGCCGACCGGGTGCTCTGCGCCGAGTCCGACCACCCCCAGCTGCCGTACCTGCGCGAGGCCGGCGTCACCGTCGAGCACACCGCGCCCACCGCGCAGGAACTCGTCGACGCCTGCGCGGGCGGCCGGACCGTCGTGGTCGTGACCAGTGGTGAGGGCAACCAGCCGCTGACCGACGGGCTGGCCCGGCTGGCCGGCTCGGGCCGGGTGCAGATGCCGAACCTGGAGCTGCTGCCCGGTTCGTACGATCTGCCCGGCGCCCGCCTCCTCGACCTCGTCCAGGTCATGGACCGGATCAGGATCGAGTGCCCGTGGACCTCGCAGAAGACCCATGAGGGGCTTGCCAAGTACGCCATCGAGGAGGCGTACGAACTCGTCGAGGCGATCGAGGACGGCGACCGCGACGAACTGCGCGAGGAGCTCGGGGACGTCCTTCTCCAGGTCGTCTTCCACGCCCGGATCGCGGAGGAGGACACGGACGAGCCGTTCTCCGTCGATGATGTCGCCGCGACCCTCGTCGAGAAGCTGATCCACCGCCATCCGCATGTCTTCGGTGACGAGACCGCCGAGACCCCGGAGGACGTTCACGCGCACTGGTTGCGTACCAAGGCCATCGAGAAGCAGCGCGACTCGGTCACGGACGGCGTCCCGCTCGGGCAGCCCGGACTGGCGCTGGCCGCGAAGCTGGCGAGCCGGGTCCGTGCCGCCGGACTCGATGTGCCGCTCCCGACGGGCGACAGCATCGGTTACGAACTCCTCGCCCTGGCCGTACGCGCGGAACAGGACGGCACGGACCCCGAGGCCGCCCTGCGCGCTGCGGGCCGCGCCTACCGGGACGCGATCCTCGCCGCGGAGGCCAGCGGATAACGTCAGGGGGTGAACGACAGCCCTGCCGACAGCCCCGCCGACGCCCCCGAACTCTTCACCTGGGAGTTCGCCACCGACCCGTACCCGGCCTACGCCTGGCTGCGCGAGCACAGCCCCGTGCACCGCACCGCCCTGCCCAGCGGGGTCGAGGCATGGCTCGTGACGCGGTACGAGGACGCCCGGCAGGCCCTCGCCGACGCCCGGCTCTCCAAGAACCCTGCGCACCACGACGAACCGGCGCACGCCAAGGGGAAGACCGGCATCCCGGGCGAGCGCAAGGCGGAGCTGATGACGCATCTGCTGAACATCGACCCGCCCGACCACACCAGGCTGCGCCGGCTGGTCTCGAAGGCGTTCACGCCGCGCCGGGTCGCCGAGTTCGCCCCGCGTGTGCAGGAGCTGACAGACCGCCTCATCGACGACTTCATCGAGGAGGGATCCGCGGACCTCATCCACGACTTCGCGTTCCCGCTCCCCATCTATGCGATCTGCGACCTGCTCGGCGTCCCGCGCGAGGACCAGGACGACTTCCGGGACTGGGCGGGGATGATGATCCGCCACGGCGGCGGTCCGCGCGGCGGCGTGGCCCGGTCGGTGAAGAAGATGCGCGGCTATCTCGCGGAGCTCATCCACCGGAAGCGGGAGAACCCGGGGGAGGACCTGATCTCGGGGCTGATCCGGGCGAGTGACCACGGCGAGCACCTCACCGAGAACGAGGCCGCCGCCATGGCCTTCATCCTCCTCTTCGCGGGATTCGAGACGACGGTCAACCTCATCGGCAACGGGGTGTACGCCCTGCTGCGCAATCCGGAGCAGCGGGAGCGGCTGCAGCGCTCGCTCGACGCGGGGGAGACAGGGCTGCTGGAGACCGGTATCGAGGAACTGCTGCGGTACGACGGTCCGGTGGAGCTGGCGACCTGGCGGTTCGCCACCGAGCCGCTGACCCTCGGCGGGCAGCGGATCGCGGCGGGTGACCCCGTACTGGTGGTGCTCGCCGCCGCAGACCGGGACCCGGAACGGTTTGCGAACCCGGACACGCTGGACCTCGCGCGGCGTGACAATCAGCACCTCGGATACGGGCACGGCATCCATTACTGCCTGGGAGCACCGCTTGCCCGACTGGAGGGACAGGCTGCCCTGGCCACGCTGTTGAGGCGCCTCCCGGACCTGCGGCTTGCGGTGGAACCTACCGATTTGCGATGGCGTGGCGGACTCATCATGCGTGGACTGCGCACGCTTCCGGTGGAGTTCGGTCCCGGCCGGCACTCCGATGAGGGTGACACTCTGTCAACTCTGTGACTTTCACGTGATCTGCGCTGCATCGACTTGTGACAAGCGTTCGAGTGCCGCTACGTTCACCGTTCGACTCACCAGTCACTCGTCAGTCACACGGAAGGCAACCCCATGGGCTCCGCGAACGGCAGGCACCGTCGCCCTCGCCAGGCACCCGCGATCGTCGTCGCCGCAGGCGTGACCGGTTCGGCCATCGCCATCCCCCTGCTCGGCGCGGCCGGTGCGCACGCCGCCGACGCCACGACCTGGGACCGGGTCGCAGAGTGCGAGAGCGGCGGCATGTGGAGCGCCGACCTCGGCAACGGCTTCTATGGCGGTCTTCAGTTCTCGCAGGACGCCTGGAAGTCGTACGGCGGTGAGGCGTACGCCCCGCGCGCCGACCTCGCCAGCCGCTCGCAGCAGATAACGGTCGCCGAGAAGGTCCTGGAAGACCAGGGGCCGAAGGCGTGGCCCAGCTGTGTGGCCATCTCCGGGCTCACGGAGGACGGGGTGTTGCCGGGGGTCGACCCGGGAATCGTGCCGTCGGCCGAACCGGCGGAGAGCGGGGACGCGTCCGAGGCACCGTCCGCCAAGGCGTCCGCCACGCCTTCGGGCAAGGCGTCCGCCACGCCTTCGGGCAAGGCGTCGCACAAGCCGTCGGCAGAGCCGTCAGCCACATCGCCATCCAAGAAGTCCGATTCATCCGACTCGCCCCAGAAATCCGGCTCGTCCGACAGTGAGGCGGGCGGCAAGCACCGCGGCGCGCCGGCCCCCGAGGTGAGCCAGGACACGGACAGGGGCGGCGACCGGGACTCGGGCCGGCATGCTTCCCGCGGTAACAGTGAGGGGCGCGACACGCGCGCGGCGGCAGCCGACGGCGATTACACCGTCCGGCCGGGCGACAACCTCTGGGCGATTGCTGACGTACAGAAGGTTCCCGGTGGATGGCCCGCTCTCTATGAGGCGAACAAGGGTGCGGTCGGCAGCGACCCGGGCCTCATCCTGCCTGGCCAGAGCCTCGGTCTCGGCGTGAAGTCGAAGTGAGAGCAGTCCGATAAACAGCTAAAAGCACCCCAAAAACCGGGGTAGTTCAGGGACCTATGTCCGCTTATGCGTAAGTGAGACATGGGTCTCTTTGCGTCAACTGGCGTGTCGCGTCTGTCGGGTCTGTCCGCATCGCCCCTCACCTGCGAAAACGCTGCGCAGTCAGATGCAGGTAAGGACTGATTGTCCGTTATGCCCATCTTTGAATGTCGAGGTTGCATACGTTTACGGTCGGAACCGCTCGCACCGCGGGCCCCGTCGACCGTCACGCCGAATCCTGCCGTCGGTCGAAGGGAACAGACGCGTAAAGCGCCGTAGGCAGGAGCGGGGGACCCAGGTAAGCCGCCGGGCCCGATGGTCGAAAGACCGTCAGGACCGGCTCGGGGTGAAGTCGCGTGCTAGGACATGCGACCGGGCAACTCACTTGGCCCGAACCCGACAGCTCACCTCGTAGGCGTCGGTGAGGAGAAGTTCCATGCTGCTGAACAGCAAGGGCAAGCACCGTCGCCCGTCCAAGGTCGTCCGTGTCGCCACGCTCGCCGGTGTCACCGGTGCCGCCATCGCCGCTCCCCTGATCGGTGCGACCGGTGCCTCCGCCGCCTCCGTCGCCACGTGGGACGCCGTCGCCCAGTGCGAGTCCGGTGGCAACTGGTCCATCAACACCGGCAACGGCTACTACGGCGGCCTGCAGTTCTCGCAGTCCAGCTGGGCCGCCGCCGGTGGTACGCAGTACGCCCCGCGTGCAGACCTCGCCACCAAGGCTCAGCAGATCGCCACCGCCGAGAAGCTCCTCGACATGCAGGGCCCGGGTGCCTGGGGCTGTGCCGGCGCCGGTCGCCTCACCAACGACGGTGTCGACCCGGGCGTCGACAACGGCTCCACCGCGCAGCAGAGCGCCCCGGCGCAGGAGTCGAAGCAGGCCGTGCCGAAGCAGGCCGCGCCGAAGCCGGCCGAGCGCACCGAGGCCCCCGCCGCCTCCCGCGCGGACCGCGGCACCGCCCCCAAGAAGACCGTCACCACGCCGACCGGCGAGAAGGTCGCCAAGGGTGACGGCGAGTACGAGGTGAAGTCCGGCGACTCGCTCAGCAAGATCGCCGCGCAGCACAAGGTGAAGGGCGGCTGGCAGCAGCTCTTCAAGCTGAACAAGGACATCGTCAAGGACGCCGACCTGATCTACCCGGGTCAGCAGCTCCACCTGACGAAGTAGGACGGGCGCTCGTGCACACGGGCTCTCCGTAGATACGGGCTCTCTCCTCCCCGAGCACCCCGATCCGGCGCGGATTCCCCCGTACGCGCCGGGTCGGGGTTTCCGCATCCACTGTTCAACTGTTGTCGTTACCGTCCAGTAGAAATCTGGACCTTTGCCCTGCTATGAGTGTCCTTGGGTCCTTTTTCGTCCCAGGAGGCGGGCAGTCGGCGGACCGAGACGGCCCAGCCGGATAGGCTCTTGTCGCAAGGCCAAAGCGATCCTGCACAACCAGCGTCATATCCCAGAAGGAGATGCCTCGTGCCGTCCATCGACGTCGTCGTAGCCCGGGAAATCCTCGACTCCCGCGGAAACCCCACGGTCGAGGTCGAGGTTGGCCTCGACGACGGCAGCACGGGCCGTGCTGCTGTTCCGTCCGGCGCCTCCACCGGTGCGTTCGAGGCCATTGAGCTTCGCGACGGTGACCCCAACCGCTACCAGGGCAAGGGCGTCGAGAAGGCCGTCCTCGCCGTGATCGAGCAGATCGGCCCGGAGCTCGTCGGCTACGACGCCACCGAGCAGCGGCTGATCGACCAGGCCATGTTCGACCTGGACGCCACCGAGAACAAGGGCTCGCTCGGCGCCAACGCCATCCTCGGCGTCTCGCTGGCCGTCGCGCACGCCGCGTCCGAGGCCTCGGACCTGCCGCTGTTCCGCTACCTCGGTGGCCCGAACGCGCACCTGCTGCCCGTCCCGATGATGAACATCCTCAACGGTGGGTCGCACGCCGACTCCAACGTGGACATCCAGGAGTTCATGATCGCCCCGATCGGCGCGGAGTCCTTCTCCGAGGCCCTGCGCTGGGGCGCCGAGGTCTACCACACGCTGAAGAAGGTCCTGAAGACCAAGGGCCTGTCGACCGGTCTCGGCGACGAGGGCGGCTTCGCGCCGAACCTGGAGTCGAACCGCGCTGCCCTGGACCTCATCCTCGAGGCCATCAAGGAAGCCGGTTACGCCCCGGGCAAGGACATCGCGCTCGCGCTCGACGTCGCCGCCTCGGAGTTCTACAAGGACGGCAAGTACGAGTTCGAGGGCAAGTCCCGCTCGGCCGCCGAGATGACCGAGTACTACGAGGAGCTCGTCTCCGCGTACCCGCTGGTCTCCATCGAGGACCCGCTGTACGAGGACGACTGGGCCGGCTGGAACGTCATCACCCAGAAGCTCGGCGCCAAGGTGCAGATCGTCGGCGACGACCTGTTCGTCACCAACCCGGAGCGCCTGGCCCGCGGCATCGAGGAGGGCTCCGCCAACGCCCTGCTCGTCAAGGTCAACCAGATCGGTTCGCTGACCGAGACCCTGGACGCCGTCGAGCTGGCCCAGCGCAACGGCTTCAAGTGCATGATGTCCCACCGCTCCGGCGAGACCGAGGACGTCACCATTGCCGACCTCGCCGTCGCGGTGAACTGCGGCCAGATCAAGACCGGCGCCCCGGCCCGCTCGGACCGCGTCGCCAAGTACAACCAGCTGCTGCGCATCGAGGAGATCCTCGACGACGCGGCGGTGTACGCGGGCCGCTCCGCGTTCCCGCGGTTTCGCTCTGCGAACTGATCAGCACAGCGCTCTGCGAACTGATCAGCACAGCGCTCTGCGAACTGATCAGCACAGCGCTCTGCGAACTGATCAGCACAGCAAGGGCTGATCGCAGGCCCGGTACCGGGCAAAGGCCCCGGCCTCCGTCCGTCCCCGCACTCGGTCCCGTACCGTGTGCGGGGACGGACGTGCGTAGTGGGGAGGCGGAGACATGGCCGCGAAGGACCGGGACCGGTTCTCCACCGCGACCCGGCTGCGACTGCTCGGTGAGCAGACCGCCGCCCGCGTCTATCGGTCCCAGAACCGCCGCCAGGACCGCCGCTCCCGGCTCACCGGCCGGGCCGCGTTCCTCGCCCTGGTCGTCTGCTCCCTGGTGGTGGCGCTCGCGTACCCGATGCGGCAGTACGTGTCGCAGCGCGACGAGATCGCCGACCAGGAGCGGCTGGCGCAGGAGGCCGAGAAGCACACCGAGGAGCTGCGTGACGAGAAGGCGCGCCTCCAGGACGACGCGTACATCCGGCGGCTGGCCCGGGAACACCTGCACTACGTGCGTCCCGGGGAGACCAGCTACACGGTGATCGACCCCGACGCGGCGAAGGAACGCAGCGCAGCGGCGAAGGAGACCGACCGGCCGTGGCACTCCAACCTGTGGGACGGCGTGGACAGCGCCGACCGCAACTGACTTCTCATTTCCTTGTTCACCTCGTCTCCGCAGCACTGTGCGGAGCCGTAGTTCACGCATCCGAGTAGATCCAAGGCAGGCATGGAAACGCCCCCTCCCCAGACCGAGTCCACCACACCCACCGAGGCGGACATCGCCGCGTTCCAGCAGCAGCTCGGCCGCCCGCCGCGCGGGCTGCGCGCGATCGCGCACCGCTGCCCGTGCGGCAACCCGGACGTGGTCGAGACGTCCCCGCGGCTGGAGGACGGTACGCCGTTCCCGACGACGTACTACCTGACGTGCCCGCGCGCGGCTTCCGCGATCGGCACGCTGGAGGCGAACGGCGTCATGAAGGAGATGACGGAGCGTCTGGCCACGGACCCGGAGCTGGCGGCTGCATACCGTGCCGCGCACGAGGACTACATCGCCCGGCGCGACGCGATCGAGGTGCTGGAGGGCTTTCCCAGTGCGGGCGGCATGCCGGACCGGGTGAAGTGCCTGCACGTGCTGGTGGGGCACTCGCTGGCGGCGGGGCCGGGCGTGAACCCGCTGGGCGACGAGGCGATTGCGATGCTGCCGGAGTGGTGGCGCAAGGGGGCCTGCGTGACGCCGTGCGGGCCGCCGGACGAGAAGGAGGGCTGGACGGTCGCCGAGAGAGAAGGCGGCCACTTCGCCTTCCGGCCGGCCGACGAGGCGGACGAAGGCTGACCGTGCCCGGGGGCGCCGCCCCCGGGCACCCCGCCCCTCGACCGCCGGGAGGGGCTCGAATCGGCGTCGGAGGGGCTTGGACCGGCGCCGGAGGGCTTGAAGACACAGGAGTACTCATGACGCGCGTGGCCGCCATCGACTGCGGTACCAACTCCATCCGACTGCTCGTCGCCGACGCCGATGCCGCCACGGGTGAGCTCACCGAGCTCGACCGGCGGATGGAGATCGTCCGGCTCGGCCAGGGCGTGGACCGCACCGGCCGGCTCGCCCCCGAGGCGCTGGAGCGGACCTTCGCCGCCTGCCGCCAGTACGCGGCCGTCATCAAGGAGTACGGCGCGGAGAAGATCCGCTTCGTCGCGACCTCCGCCTCCCGCGACGCGGAGAACAGGGACGAGTTCGTCCGCGGCGTGCTGGACATCCTCGGCGTCGAGCCCGAGGTGATCAGCGGCGACCAGGAGGCCGAATTCTCCTTCGACGGCGCCACCAAGGAGCTCGCGGGCAGCGAGCACCTGCCGAAGCCCTACCTGGTGGTGGACATCGGCGGCGGTTCCACCGAGTTCGTCGTCGGCGACGACCGGGTCCTGGCCGCGCGGTCGGTGGACATCGGCTGCGTACGGATGACCGAGCGCCATCTCGTACGTGACAGCGTCGTCACCGACCCGCCCACACTGGGTCAGATCACCGCGATCCGCGCGGACATCGACGCCGCCCTCGATCTGGCCGAGGAGACCGTCCCGCTCACCGAAGCCGCCACGCTCGTCGGCCTCGCCGGCACCGTCACCACCGTGGCCGCGATCGCGCTGGGACTGGAGGAGTACGACTCCGAGGCGATCCACCACTCCCGGATCTCCTTCGAGCAGGTCCAGGAGATCACCGGACGGCTCGTCACCTCGACCCACGCCGAGCGAGCCGCGATCCCCGCGATACATCCGGGGCGGGTCGACGTGATCACCGCCGGGGCGCTCGTCCTGCTGGGCGTGATGAAGCGGACCGGGGCCGGCGAGATCGTCGTCAGCGAGCACGACATTCTCGACGGGATCGCCTGGTCCATCGCGTAGCCGGGAGGCCGTCGGCAGCCCGCTCGAAAGGGTGCCCGAAAGGCTGTTCGCGGGGGTGCGGCAAGAGGCGCCGAAAGCGCGCTCATGCGCACTCCCGCCTGCACCTTTGATTCGTCGGGAGCCCCTCCGGGACCTCTTCCAGAGACACCCCGCGACGAAGTTCGTGAACTTCTTCACAAGGAATTCGTTCCCTTGGTGCGCACTTCTGCTCCGTACGGGGCCCCGTGACCGTCCGCGGATCCGCTCGCTGCGCATACGGGATGGTTCCGGACGTGTTGCTGCAGTGTTGATCGAAGGGGTGCTTCACCCCGTTCGCGGGGCTCAAGGGCCAGCTCACAAGCGGTGAACAACGTTCGCCGCTGCACCGTGGTTCCCCTGCGGCGCCATGACCTGGCTCACGTGGGCGGCGAAGTGTAGCAGAGGGTGGGCGATACCTTGTGAAGGGGCTCACGAGCATGCCCCCCGAGGGGGGTGGATACTCGATGGCATGAGCACCACGGAGCGTCCCAGGATCCTCGTAGTAGGCGGTGGGTACGTAGGCCTGTACGCAGCTCGGCGCATTCTGAAGAAGATGCGCTACGGAGAGGCGACCGTCACGGTCGTCGACCCCCGGTCGTACATGACCTACCAGCCCTTCCTCCCCGAAGCCGCCGCAGGCAGCATCTCGCCTCGGCACGTCGTCGTCCCGCTGCGACGCGTGCTGCCGAAGGCCGAGGTTCTCACTGGCCGCGTCACGACCATCGACCAGGACCGCAAGGTCGCCACGGTCGCGCCGCTGGTCGGCGAGGCCTACGAGCTGCCCTTCGACTACCTCGTCATCGCGATGGGCGCCGTCTCCCGTACCTTCCCGATCCCCGGCCTGGCCGAACAGGGCATCGGCATGAAGGGCATCGAGGAGGCCATCGGCCTGCGCAACCACGTTCTCGAGCAGCTGGACAAGGCCGACTCGACGACCGATGAGGACGTCCGCCGCAAGGCGTTGACGTTCGTCTTCGTGGGCGGTGGCTTCGCCGGTGCGGAGACCATCGGCGAGGTCGAGGACATGGCCCGTGACGCGGCGAAGTACTACACGAACGTGAAGCGCGAGGACATGCGCTTCATCCTCGTCGACGCCGCCGACAAGATCCTTCCCGAGGTCGGCCCGAAGCTGGGCACCTGGGGCCGGGAGCACCTGGAGTCCCGTGGCGTCGAGGTCTTCCTCTCGACCTCCATGGACTCCTGCGTCGACGGTCACGTCGTCCTGAAGAACGGCCTCGAGGTCGACTCCAACACCATCGTGTGGACGGCCGGCGTGAAGCCGAACCCGGCGCTGGCCCGCTTCGGCCTGCCGCTCGGTCCGCGCGGTCACGTGGACACGTCCGAGAAGCTCCAGGTGCAGGGCACCGACTACATCTGGGCCGCGGGCGACAACGCCCAGGTTCCGGACATGGTCGGCCGCAAGGCCGGTAACCCGAACGCCTGGTGCCCGCCGAACGCCCAGCACGCGCTGCGTCAGGCCAAGGTCCTCGGCGACAACGTCATCTCCGGGATGCGCGGCTTCCCGCAGAAGGAATACAGCCACGCCAACAAGGGTGCGGTCGCCGGTCTCGGGCTGCACAAGGGCGTCGCGATGATCGTCATGGGCAAGATGAAGATCAAGCTCAAGGGCCGTCTCGCCTGGTACATGCACCGTGGCTACCACGGCATGGCGATGCCGACCTGGAACCGTAAGATCCGGATCTTCGCCGACTGGACCCTTGCGATGTTCCTCAAGCGCGAGGTCGTCTCGCTCGGCGCCATGGAGACGCCGCGCGAGGAGTTCTACGAGGCCGCCAAGCCGGCCCCGGCTCCGGCCGCAGCCAAGGCCGAGGGCGAGAAGGCCAAGGCCTCCTAGCGCGGGCTCCGGTCCGCCGGATCCTCTCCGTACGACGCCCGAAGGGGCCGCCCGCCATCCGTGGTGCGGGCGGCCCCTTCGGCGCGTCCGGAGGCCGGGAGTGACCGCCCGACAAATGCGTGTGGTGTACAGGTATTTTGTCGTTCCATTGCGCCACTGCGGGATGGCGTTGGCACCGGAGAGTGTTGACGGAGGGTACCTCGTCGTGGCACCACGGGTGCATGGCGTGGTTCGAGGCATGTTTGGGCATGTTTGAGCTCATTGGGAAACACCATCACGGAGGTGTACGCCATGGCAGACGCCGCGTTGCGGCTGACCGCTCTCGCCGAGGAGTTGCTGGAAGAACCCCTGCCGGTCCGGATCCGGGCCTGGGACGGCAGCGAATCCGGACCGCTCGGCGCCCCCGTTCTCGTCATCCGGAACCGCCGCGCGCTGCGCCGGCTGCTCTGGAAGCCGGGCGAACTGGGCCTGGCCCGCGCCTGGGTGGCCGGCGAACTCGACATCGACGGCGATCTCTACGAGACGCTGGATCTGATGGCCGGACTCCTCTGGGAGCGCGGCGTGGACGCGAAGGACACCGTTCACCCGGTCCGGAACCCAAAGCTCCGGGCCGCCGCCCGGAGCCTGCTGCACCTGGCGGGACCCTGGCCGCCGCCGCCCCCGCCCGCCGAGGAGATCCGCCGCCGCACCGGCCCCCTCCACACCAAGCGCCGCGACAAGGAGGCCATCAGCCACCACTACGACGTGGGCAATGACTTCTACGAACTGGTCCTCGGCCCGTCCATGGTCTACTCCTGCGCCTACTGGGAGGACGACGGAAGCCTGGAGGACGCCCAGCGCGACAAGCTCGACCTGGTCTGCCGCAAGCTCGCGCTGAAGGAGGGCGACCGCCTCCTCGACGTCGGCTGCGGCTGGGGCTCCATGGCCATCCACGCGGCCCGCGAGTACGGCGCCCAGGTCAGCGGGGTGACCCTCTCCGTCGAACAGGCCGCATACGCCCGCAAGCGCATCGCCGAGGAAGGACTGACCGACCGGATCGAGATCCGGGTCCAGGACTACCGGGACGTCAGGGACGGCCCGTACGACGCCATCTCGTCGATCGGCATGGCCGAGCACGTCGGCTCGGTCCGCTACCGCGAGTACGCCGACGACCTCTACGCCCTGCTGAAGCCGGGCGGCCGGCTGCTCAACCACCAGATCGCCCGCCGCCCCGAACGGGACGAGTCCGCTTACCATGTGGACGAGTTCATCGACGCGTATGTCTTCCCTGACGGCGAACTCGCCCCGTTGGGCCGGACCGTCGCCACGCTCGAGCAAGCCGGCTTCGAGGTCCGCGACGTCGAGCCGATCCGTGAGCACTACGCACTGACCCTGCGCCGCTGGGTCGCCAATCTGGAGAAGCACTGGGACCGGGCGGTCACGATGACCTCGCCCGGCCGGGCCAGGGTCTGGCGCCTCTACATGGCCGCCTCCGCCCTGTCCTTCGAGCGCAACAGGATCGGGGTCAACCAGATCCTCGTGGTGCGTCCGCTGGACGACGGGTCCTCCCGGATGCCGCTGCGCGCCCGCGAATGGAAGGCGTCCGCGGCCGGCTGAACACGCACGAGCGCAGAGAGGGCCGGTACCCGCAGCTCCAGCTTGCGGGTACCGGCCCTCCGTATCAGGGGCTCACTGCCGGGGGCTCACTCGCTACTCGGTCTTGATCGCCGTCAGCATGTTCAGCTTCGCGGCGCTGCGGGCCGGCCAGAGCGAGGCCAGCACGCCCACCAGGGCCGCCAGCACCAGGAAGACCGCGATCCGGTCCCACGGGATCACCAGGGCGTAGTCCGGGATGGAGGAGGCCAGCGTCCGGCCGATCGCCCAGCCGAGGAACGTACCGAGCGCGACGCCGACCACCGCACCGAACACCGAGATGACCACGGCCTCCAGCCGGATCATGCGCTTGACCTTGCGCCGGTCCAGACCGATCGCCCGCAGCATGCCGATCTCCTGCTGGCGCTCGAAGACCGACATCGCCAGGGTGTTGATGACCCCGAGCACCGCGATGATCAGGGCCATCGCCAGCAGCCCGTACATGATGTTCAGCGCCATGCTGATGAAGCCGCCGAACCTGTCCCGGATGTCCTGCCGGTCCATGACGGACATCGCCGGGTTGTCACCCAGGGCGTCGACCACGGCCTGCTCGTTGGCCTTCGACGCGCCGCCGTCCGTCCTCAGCCAGATCTCGCGGATGTCCGGGTGGCTCTGATGCGCGGTCAGGATGTCCTTCGGCATCAGGACCGGTGAGAGGAATTCGTTCTCCTCGTAGACCGCGCCGACCGTCAGGGTGCCCTTCTTGTCGTCGTCGTACGTCACCGGGAGGGAGGTTCCGGGCTTCCAGCCGTTCGACTTCGCGGTCTTGTCACCGACGGCGATCTCGCCGTCGCCCAGCGAGTCCAGCGAACCGGAGACCGTCTTCAGGGAGAAGACCTTCTGCACATCGCCGGGCGTGACCCCGGAGACCGAGTGGTACGTGCCCTTGACCTTGATGGAGGCGGCCTGCTGGGGCGAGACCGCGACGACGGCGTCGGACTTCTCCAGGGCGGTGAGCGCCGACTCGTCGAGCGAGTCGCCGCTCGCCATCGAGATCAAGTAGTCGGCCCTGATGTTGTCCGTCGTCATCCGGTCGACCGCCTGGCCGAGCGTGACGCCCAGCACCGAGATGCCGGTGACCAGGGTGAGACCGATCGCGAGAGCGGAAGCGGTTGCCCCGGTACGCCGCGGGTTACGGACCGCGTTCTGCGCAGCCAGCTTGCCCGAGACCCCGAACAGCTTCAGCAGCATCGGCCGCACCAGGGCGATGACCGGCCGCGACAGCAGCGGGATCAGCACGATGACACCGATCAGCGCCACGAAGGCACCGATGCCGATCAACGTCCGGCCGTCCGAACCGGCCGCCGCACCCGCGACGATCCCGGCCGCGCCGAGCAGGGTGAGCACCCCGCCGATCGAGTTCCGTACGACCAGCGACTTGGTGGTGGCCACCGCGTGGACGCTGCTCATCGCGGCAACCGGCGGGATCTTCGCGGCGCGGCGGGCCGGCAGCCAGGCGGCCAGCACGGTGATCAGGATGCCGACGCCGAACGCGGCGCCGACCGCGACGGGAGAGATCACCAGCGGTCCGGCCGGGATCTTCCCGCCGATCAGGCTCATCGCCGAGCGCAGTCCGGTGGCGAGACCGAGACCGAGCAGGAAGCCGATCACGGAGGCGAGCGCGCCGACCACGGCCGCTTCGAGGAGTACGGAGCGCTTGACCTGCCGGCGGGAAGCGCCGACGGCGCGCAGCAGCGCCAGTTCCTTGGTGCGCTGGGCGACCAGCATGGTGAACGTGTTGGCGATCAGGAAGATGCCGACGAACAGGGCGATGGCCGCGAAGGCGAGCAGCATCGTGTTGAGGTTGCTCAGGCCGCTCTCGATCTGCTTCGCCTGGTCATCGGCGAGGACCTGGCCGGTCTGGGCGGTGGCGTCCTTGGGCAGCAGCGGCCCCACCGCGTCCAGCAGCTTCCGGTCGGAGGCGCCGGCCGCGGCGGTGACGGTGACGTCCTGGTACCAGCCGGGCTTGAGGTAGAGCTGCTGGGCGACCGGGGTGTCGAAGAGGACCAGGCTTCCGCCCGCGTTGACCGCGCCGTCCTCGGTGGTGAAGACACCGGAGAGGGTGTACTCCTTCACCGGGCCGTTCGTGGCGACCCGTATCCGGTCGCCGACCCGGTACTTGCCCTTCTTCGCGGTCTCCTTGTCGAGCGCGATCCGGTCGTCGCCGGCCGGACCCGTGCCGTCGACGAAGGTGTACGAGGCGTCCTTGCCGTTCTTGCCGGGGGAGAAGTTGGCGCCGGTGTTGGACCAGCCGTTGCCGATCAGCTTGCCGTCCGGGTCGGCGACCCCGGCGAAGCCGGAGACCCGGCCGGTGGCGGTGGCCACCCCGTCCAGGCCCTGGATCTTCTTGAGCGTGGCGGCGTCGATGCCGGAGGCCTTGTCGTCGCGCTGGTCCGCGTGGGTGGTGACGGCGACGGCGACGTCGTCGTAACTCTTCGCCGACTGGTTGCGGAAGGCGTTGCCGAGGGTGTCGGTGAAGACCAGGGTGCCGGAGACGAAGGCCACGCCGAGCATCACGGCGAGAACGGTCATCAGCAGCCTGGCCTTGTGCGCGAGCACATTGCGCAGGGCAGTACGGAACATGTCTGTCAGTCCTGGGATGGGGAGGGGTTCCGGAAGAGGGCGCGGGGGTGGTCCGTGCTCAGCTGGTACGGCCCTTGGCGTCGAACGCCTTCATCCGGTCGAGGACCCCGTCCGCGGTGGGGCGCATCATCTGGTCGACGATCGCCCCGTCCGCCAGGAAGATCACCCGGTCCGCGTAGGAGGCGGCCACCGGGTCGTGGGTCACCATCACCACGGTCTGCCCCAGCTCGCGCACGGAGTTGCGCAGGAAGCCCAGCACCTCGGCGCCGGAGCGGGAGTCCAGGTTGCCGGTGGGCTCGTCACCGAAGATGATCTCCGGCTGCGAGGCCAGGGCGCGGGCCACCGCGACACGCTGCTGCTGGCCACCGGAGAGCTCGGTGGGCCGGTGCTTCAGCCGGTCGGAGAGCCCCACCATCTCGATGACCTTGTGCAGCCACTCGGCGTCGGGCTTGCGGCCCGCGATGTCCATCGGCAGCGTGATGTTCTCCGCCGCGGTCAGCGTGGGCAGCAGGTTGAACGCCTGGAAGATGAAACCGATCTTGTCCCGGCGGAGCTGGGTGAGCTGCTTGTCCTTGAGGGAACCGAGTTCCGTCTCGCCGATCCGTACCGAACCGCTGCTGAAGCTGTCGAGACCGGCCACGCAGTGCATGAGGGTGGACTTGCCGGAGCCGGACGGGCCCATGATCGCGGTGAACTCGCCCTGCGGGAAGTCCACGGTGACCCGGTCCAGGGCCTTCACCTGGGTCTCGCCCTGTCCGTAGACCTTGGACAGATCCGTGGCGCGGGCAGCCACCGCGGTGGCGCGGTGAGCGGTGGAGGTGATGGTCACGGGGACACTCCTGTTCAGGACTTCGGTTTGGGGTCCGGAAGCGGACTACTCCATCGTCGGCGCTGATCCGCTGCCGGTCGTCAGTCCCCGTGCCCGTTCCGGAGGGCCACTTGAGTCGCACCGGAGGGGTGATTCGTCCTCCTCGGGTATGACACCGACCCTGAGAGCCTGTCGTACGCCGAACCGGTCCCTCCGCAGCGCGCACACCCGGATCCGAAGATCACACAGAGTGAGGGTCGGGCGGACCGGGCGCGGCGCCCCGCTCACCCCTCGCACGACTGTGCCGACGCATGACTGCGTCGCTCGATCGGCTGATTCCGCCCGACGGGGCGGACGGGTCAGGAGGTGCGTCGCAGACCCGGGGCCGGTGCTGTGATCCACGTGACACGTGTGTGTCCGCGGCCCCACGGGTGCCGGAGATCGTCCGGGAGCGAGAAGTGCCGGTGAGGCCGTTGCCCGGCGGGTGGCGGGCCCATGGCACTCAGGGGCGTCCTGGGGAGGCGAGTTTCCGTCATTCCCGATTATGGGTCCGGACGCCCGCCGCCCCGCCCAGGCAGGTGACTATGCCTTTCATGCTGTGCTGACGGCCCCTCAAACTGTCAATAAAATAAGACAACATCGCGCCACTGTTCCGCTGATCGGGGGACACCCCCGGATAGGGTCAGGTGCCAACGTGGAGCCGCGCGCCAAGCCCGGATGGTGGAACGCAGACACGGCGAGCTTAAACCTCGCTGCCCCTCGGGGGCGTGCCGGTTCGAGTCCGGCTCCGGGCACCACTGCGACGTTCAGTGACGGTGCCGATCGACCGGACGTTACTTCAGCGATCAACCTCCATAAAGATCCTCCTCTGGCACTAGGGTGCTTCTTTTGCCTACCCATTACTCTTGTGGCAAGGCCACGCAGGGTGGCCATGAAGGAGTGAGATGAGGAGCAGCAACCCGGTCTTCTCGCGACGGGGGTTCAGCCGCGACAACGGCTACGCGGGCTTCAACGCGGCGCCGCAGGCCGGGGCCGCTACCGCGGGCGCCAACCCGTTCGCGCAGGGCACCGCCGCCAACCCGTACGCCACCAATCCCTACGCCCAGCCGGACGCCCAGTACGGCGCCCCGCAGGCGCCCGCGCGTACCGGCGCGATGACGATCGACGATGTCGTGTCGCGTACGGCGCTGACGCTGGGCACCGTCGTTCTCACCGCGGCGCTCGCCTGGGCGCTGCTGCCGGTCGACCCCGCCAACATCGGCAAGTCGTACGGCATCGCGATCGGCGCCGCCCTGGTGGCCTTCGTCCTGTCGCTGGTCCAGTCCTTCAAGCGCCGGCCCGTTCCGGCGCTGATCATCGCGTACGCGGCCTTCGAGGGCATCTTCCTCGGGGTGATCTCCAGCGCGGTCAACGCCGCCCTGGGCATGGACGTCGTGGTGCAGGCGGTGCTGGGCACCATGTGTGTCTTCGCCGGTGTGCTCGTCGCGTACAAGATGCGCTGGATCCGCGTCACCCGTCGCTTCTACGGCTTCGTGATGGCCGCCGCCGTGGGCTTCATGCTCCTGATGGTGGTCAACCTGCTGTTCTCCGTCTTCGGCGGAGGTGACGGCCTGGGCTTCCGCACCGGCGGTCTCGGCATCCTCTTCGGCGTCATCGGGATCATCCTCGGCGCATGCTTCCTGGCCCTGGACTTCAAGCAGGTCGAGGACGGCATCGCGTTCGGCGCCCCGCGCGAGGAGTCGTGGCTGGCGGCCTTCGGCCTCACCATGACCCTGGTGTGGATCTACCTGGAGATGCTGCGCCTGTTCTCCATCCTGAGCGGCGACGACTGACCGTACGCACGCTCCGCCCAACGGAACGGCCCGCAGGCTCACCGCCTGCGGGCCGTTTCCGTCGGTCCGGGTTCCGCTCGCCTAGAGCAGCTTTCGCGCCGCCCGCCTCAGGTCGTACTCGTGGACGAGCGCCTTCGCGTGTCCGTAGGCGAGGTCGTGTTCGCTCCGCAGCCAGCTGACCTTCTCGTCGAACCGGAGGGCAGGGCCGTCTTCGACGGTGCGGAGCCAGTCGGATACTTCACGACCGGTGCAGTGAGGGATTCTGGAGAGCAGATTGCGATGGGTCTCTTCGGAGAAGACATGGGTCATCGGCGCCTCCGACGCATTGCGCGTTGCTGGTCCTTCCCGACACCGTGCCTGAGCGTCGGCCCGTTGGCAACCACCACGGGAAGGGCGCGTAGGGTCGCGGCATGCTCGATACGACCCCGCTGGTCACCGTCGTGGACCGATTCGCCGACCGGCTGCGCGCCGCCCCGCAGAGCAGGCTGCAGCGCGGAGCGGCCGTCGAAGGGCTGGCCGCGGCCAGGGAATTGGCCGTACGGGCCCAGCGCATTGAGGCACCGGGCCGCGAGCCGCGCATCATGCCGGACACGGGGATGTTCGCGATCGGCGACCAAGTCGCGGTCGCGGGCCGGGACTTGGCAGTGGCATTGGAAAGGGCCCCATCCGTCGAACTGGACGAGGCCGTGCGATTCGTCGAGGAAGCGACCGCCCGGGCTTTCGCGTAGCGGCCGTCCCGTACGGGAGGTCGTGGCAGCGGCCGACGAGGGTCGCTGCGCGGGAACCGGGGGTTCCCGCGGGTCAGAGCGAGGCGATGACGCGGTCGGCGAGAATGTAGACGTTCTCCCTGCCGCAGGAGAAGGTCAGGGCGTACGCGCCGGAGACACCGGAACCGCCCAGCAGTACCGGGTGCTCACCCGCCAGCAGCGCCTCGGCGAGCCGCTCGGCCGTCTCGCGGTGGCCGGGGGTCATACAGAGCGTGGTGCCGTCGGCGAAGACGTAGACATCGAGCGTGCCGAGCGGGCCGGGGCGGACGTCGGCGAGCTCGGTCCGGCTGTCGGCGAGCTCCTCCAGTCGGCTCACGGTGCGCTCGTGGTCGGTGACGACCGGGGTCTGCACCGGTACGAAGTCGGGGTGCGAGGGGTGACGGCGACGGGCCGCCGCCAGCTCGGGGGAGTCCTCGGCGAACTCCACTATCTCCGGAAACTCGGTTGTGTCGGCCGACTCGGCCAGTTCCGTCAGCTCCTCGAGCGCCTCGGTGGCGTCGAGGTCCATCGCCTCAAGGCCCGCGAAGTCCGCCTGGCGCGGCATGAAGAACGGCGCGTCCTCGCCGATCCCGGACAGGCCGCCCAGCAGGGACGGGGCGTCCGCGGCGTCGCGCGCCTCCTGGGAGGCCCAGAACGCACGCGCCTCGGCGAGCTCGCGCTCACGCTCCTCGGCGAGTGCCTCGGCCACGGCCGCACGTATCTCGGCGGCGGGGGTGGCGGTGCTGCGGACCTGCTGGGGCACGGCGGCGGTACGGGCGCGGCCGGCAGCCAGCTCCATCCGCAGGGCCGTGACCTGCTTGCGCAGCCCGTGAGCAGCGTGCAGAGCAGCAGCGCCCACGGCCGTGGCAGCGGCGGTGGTCAGCAACAGGGCAAGAGGCATGGCGCTCACTGACATACTCCCGGTTTCAATCGATCCCCCGACTTCCTACATCAGCTTGTCCTCTGCCTGCGCCCGGTGTCAGTGCATTACGTCACGAATTGGACAGGTCTTTATGCCTGGGGTTTACCCCTGATGCGGGTGTGACCTGCGGAAATGGCTCTCCCCCAGGAGATAGGTCACATCCTGGGGGAGATTCGGTCACGGTCTGGGCTCGGAACCGGCCGGCTCGTCGGCTCGGGACACCCGCTCAGTGGCGCGCCGCCGGCTCAGCTCAGCCGCTCGAACCCGCGGTCGCGTTCGCTTCCGCTGCGGGCAGGTGTCGCCTTCGTACCTCAGGCGCCCCCTACCCTCCGCTGCAGCTCAGCTCAGCCGCTCGATGACCATCGCCATGCCCTGGCCGCCGCCCACGCACATGGTCTCCAGACCGAACTGCTTGTCGTGGAACTGCAGGCTGTTGATCAGCGTGCCGGTGATCCGGGCACCGGTCATGCCGAAGGGGTGGCCGACGGCGATGGCGCCACCGTTGACGTTCACCTTCTCCAGCGGCAGGCCGAGGTCGCGGTAGGAGGGGATCACCTGGGCGGCGAACGCCTCGTTGATCTCGGCCAGGTCGATGTCGTCGATGGTGAGGCCGGCACGCTTCAGTGCCTGCTTGCTCGCCTCCACCGGTCCGTACCCCATGATCTCCGGGGAGAGGCCGGAGACGCCGGTCGAGACGATCCGGGCCAGCGGGGTCAGACCCAGCTCGCGCGCCTTGGTGTCGGACATGATCACGAGCGCGGCGGCACCGTCGTTCAGCGGGCAGCAGTTGCCCGCGGTGACCAGGCCGTCGGGGCGGAAGACCGGCTTCAGGCCCTGCACGCCCTCCAGGGTGACGCCCGCGCGCGGGCCGTCGTCCTGCGACACGACGGTGCCGTCGGGGGTCGTCACCGGGGTGATCTCGCGCGCCCAGAAGCCGTTCTTGATGGCTTCCTCGGCGAGGTTCTGCGACCGCACGCCGAACTCGTCCATGTCCTGACGGGTGACGCCCTTGAGCCGGGCCAGGTTCTCGGCGGTCTGCCCCATCGCGATGTACGCGTTCGGGACGAGGCCGTCCTCGCGCGGGTCGTGCCAGCCCGCGCCGGTCTCCTCGGCGCGGGCGGCGGTACGGGCCTCGGCCTCGGCGAAGAGCGGGTTGTGCGTGTCCGGCAGGCTGTCCGAGTTCCCCTTCACGAAACGGGACACCATCTCGACACCGGCGGAGATGAAGACATCGCCCTCGCCGGCCTTGATGGCGTGCAGCGCCATGCGGCTGGTCTGCAGCGAGGACGAGCAGTAGCGGGTGACCGTGCAGCCGGGAAGGTGGTCCATGCCCATCCGCACGGCGATGATGCGGCCCAGGTTGTTGCCCTGCTCGCCGCCGGGGAGGCCGCAGCCGAGCATCAGGTCGTCGATGTCCTCCGGGTCCAGCTCGGGGACCTTGGCCAGCGCGGTCTGGATGATCGTGGCGGTCAGGTCGTCCGCCCGCAGGTCCTTCAGCGACCCCTTGAAGGCCCGGCCGATGGGGGAACGGGCAGCAGAGACGATCACGGCTTCGGGCATCACGCGGCTCCATGAGGGCTGGAAGGCTGTCTGGCTGTTGGGCTGTCCGGCTGTTGAGCTGAGCAGGACCGAGCGGGAGGCTCGGCAGGCTGAGCAAAGCTCAGCAGGACTGTCTTGGAAGTTACCTGTACGTATCGCCGAGGTCACCCGGCAGGCTGTGTGATGCGGGCCTCTTTTCTAAGCGACCGCTCAGGCGGTCCGGGGCGCGGGGTCCGTGCCCGCGTCCCCGCCTGCGCGAGGGTCCCTGTCCAGCGGCACGTCCGGGCGCTTCCCGTCCGGGACGAGGCCGTCCAGGTGCTTGCCGTCCAGGTGCTGGACCTCCGGGGGCTGGACCTCCGGGTGCCGGCCGTCCAGGTGCTCTGTATCCGAGTGTCGTACAGCCGGCTCCGGGTGCGGATGCGGCTCCGTGGCCGCTGGCAGACGCCTGCGCCTGCGGTGCTTGAGGAGAGCCCACGGTGCCCGCGCCCCCGTGACCTCCGTACCGGCCTCCCGGGCCGCCTGGGACGCCGCCTTGGCCACCGGCAGCATGTCCTCGCGCCGCGACCCGTCGAGACGGTCGGACTCCGGCCACAGCCCCAGCACGGCGCACAGGGTCGGCAGCAGTGCCATCGCCGCCGTCGCGTACCCCTCGGCCGACGGGTGGTAGTTGTCCGGGCCGAACAGCTCGCGCGGATTCGCCTCGAACTCCGGCCCCAGCAGGTCGCCCAGCGACACCGTCCGCCCGCCCTGCTCCACCGAACCGATCGTCTGCGCCGCCGCCAGCTGACGGCTCGCCCGCCGGGCCAGCCAGCGCAGCGGCTGGTAGACCGGCTCGATCGTGCCCAGATCCGGGCAGGTCCCGACGACCACCTCCGCACCCGCCGTACGCAGCCTGCGCACGGCGGTGGTCAGGTACCGCACCGACTGGGTGGCGGGCATCCGGTGCGTCACATCGTTCGCCCCGATCATGATCACGCAGACGTCCGGCGTACGGGACGTGTCGGCCAGCAGCAGCGAGACCTGCCGCTCCAGATCGTCCGACCGGGCCCCCGGCTGCGCGACGATCCGCAGATCCACCGGCCGCTCCGACACCGCCGCGAGCCCCGAGGCGAGCAGCGCCCCGGGCGTCTGCCCGGCCCTGCGCACCCCCTGGCCGGCCGCGGTCGAGTCACCGAGCAGCCCGAGCCGCAGCGGCTCCGCAGGCCCGGTGAACGCCACCCCGTACCGCCCGTCCGCACTGGGTGGAACCGGCGCGATACCGCCGCCCACCTGCCGCTTCGCCAGCTGGACCTCCGCCACCAACACGCCTGCCGCCGCCGCGCCGAGCAGTCCGATGCTGCCGCCGCCGTAGGCCGCGCCCGCCGCGATCCGCCGTGCCACCCTTGCTCTCGACACAGTCCGGTCCACCTCCTCGTTGCCGTACCGCCGTACTTACAGCTAACTGCCCCGTAACGACCGTCGCCCAATCGCTTCGCCCAATCTCATGCCCGTACGCATACCCTGGCCGCACCATCTCGGAGACCCCGGAGTAACACGGTGCAATTTCACGATTCGATGATCAGTCTCGTTGGCAATACCCCGCTGGTGAGGCTGCGCAGTGTCACGGCCGGCATCCAGGCGACGGTGCTGGCCAAGGTCGAGTACTTCAACCCCGGCGGTTCGGTGAAGGACCGGATCGCCCTGCGCATGATCGAGGCCGCGGAGGAGAGCGGCGCGCTGCAGCCCGGCGGCACGATCGTCGAGCCGACGAGCGGCAACACGGGCGTCGGCCTGGCGATCGTCGCCCAGCAGAAGGGCTACAAGTGCATCTTCGTCTGCCCGGACAAGGTGTCCACGGACAAGATCAATGTGCTGCGCGCCTACGGTGCGGAGGTCGTCGTCTGCCCGACGGCCGTTGACCCCGAGCACCCGGACTCGTACTACAACGTCTCGGACCGGCTGGTCCGGGAGACGCCGGGTGCCTGGAAGCCCGACCAGTACTCGAACCCGAACAACCCGCGCTCGCACTACGAGACCACCGGTCCCGAGCTGTGGGAGCAGACGGACGGGAAGATCACCCACTTCGTGGCGGGCGTGGGAACCGGTGGCACGATCACCGGCACCGGCCGCTATCTGAAGGAGGTCAGCGGCGGCTCGGTCAAGATCGTCGGCGCGGACCCGGAGGGCTCGGTCTACTCCGGCGGTTCCGGTCGTCCGTACCTGGTCGAGGGCGTCGGCGAGGACTTCTGGCCGACCGCGTACGACCGGACGGTCACGGACGAGATCGTCGCCGTGTCCGACAAGGACTCCTTCCAGATGACCCGGCGGCTCGCCAAGGAGGAGGGGCTGCTCGTCGGTGGCTCCTGCGGCATGGCGGTCGTGGCGGCCCTGGAGGTCGCGCAGCGCCTCGGACCGGACGACGTGGTCGTCGTGCTCCTCCCGGACAGCGGCCGCGGCTACCTGAGCAAGATTTTCAACGACGAGTGGATGGCCGACTACGGCTTCCTGGACGACACGGGTACGTCCGCCCGCGTCGGCGACGTGCTCGACCACAAGGACGGTCCGCTGCCGACGCTCGTCCACATGCACCCGGAGGAGACCGTCGGGGAGGCGATCGACGTCCTGCGCGAGTACGGCGTCTCGCAGATGCCGATCGTGAAGCCGGGCGCCGGCCACCCGGACGTGATGGCCGCCGAGGTCATCGGTTCGGTCGTGGAGCGGGAACTGCTGAACGCACTGTTCGCACAGCGCGCCTCGCTCACCGACCCGCTGGAGAAGCACATGTCGCCGCCGCTGCCGCAGGTCGGCTCCGGCGAACCGGTCGAGGACCTGATGTCGGTGCTCGGCGGCGCGGGCGGTGCCGACGCGGCGATCGTGCTGGTGGAGGGCAAGCCGAAGGGCGTCGTGAGCAGGCAGGACCTGCTGGCGTTCCTGGCGAAGGACGCCGGCCCGAAGCAGTAGGGAGCGATTCGGGGCTTCGCGAAAACGGTACGAGCACGACACGTACGCGCAGCACCGGCTTAACACGGCTCCGGCACATTGGTGGGTGCCGGCAGGGAAACCCGCCGGCACCCAAGACGGCGACGCGGACTACGGAGCGGCTCCCGGACCTCCACTGTCGCCAGGACGCGCGCACCCGGCCCTGACCCGGACCCGCGTCCCTCGCGGGGACCGCCGTCGTCCCGCCCCCTGGGAATCCGGGGGTGCGGCGGTCCTCGCGACATACCTCTATGGGCGTCCACCAGCGGCCAAGGGCCGCTCATCCGGCGGGCGCGACCGCCCGGCTCGCCAGCAGCGCGATCCGCTCCGCAGTCTCGGTATCCGGCTCCGGGGTATAGACGACCAGCGACTGGTCGGGGGCCGCCCGCGTCACGTCAACCTGCGCCGGCTGATCGTGCTCCCCACGCGCCAGGCGTAACCGCCGGCCGCTCACGGCCTCCCCCGCGGTAGGCCGTCAGTCCTCCCAGTCGGACTTCGTGCGCTCCTCCGAACGCCGGAACAACGGCCGGCTACGGGCGGCCTGGGCGACATTCACCCCAACGATCCCCAGCCAGGCCACGACGAGCCCGTTGATCCCGGCGTTCGTGACCCCGATTGCGGACAGCGGGACGGCCAGGATCAATGAGATGACCCCGAACCCGAACCGCTCACCGAAGTTCCCCAGCGGCGCCTGGGGCGCCCGGGCCCCCCGGGCGACCACCAGCTGCTGTTCGGCGAGATACCGCCGCACCCGCCGGTCGAGCGTGACGTCGAGACGCTGGTCGACCTTCTCCAGGAACGAGTCGATGAGCGCGGACTCGTACTCCGGCCCCAGTTCACTGCGGGCCTGCAGGGTGGCATTGAGCTCGCTCTTGAGCTCGGAGTCACGGGCTTCCATGCTCCTACGGTACGGAGCGAAGGGGCCCGGCACAGTGGGGCTACCCCCCCTGTTGGGCCTCGGGGGCGTACCGGGGGAGGTCCTCGGTGGAGATGGTCCACTCGCCGATGGTGATGTCCTCGCCGTACACGAAATCCTTGCGGGTGGCGTAGCGCGGACCGTCCGGAGTCGGGTGGATGTCGGAGAACACCGCTCCCGATCCCGTACGCGGATCGAAGATTGCGTACTCGGGAATGCGCAACAGGGGGTAGTCGCGCATCTTGCCCACCCAGTCGTTGTCCGGGTTGGACCGCGAGACGACCTCGACTGCGGCGATGAGGGAGCGGGGGTCGAAAGACCCCTGACCCTCCATGTCCGCTTCGGCGATCACCATGACATCCGGATGACGCATGATCCCTTCCGCGGGATCCTCCACATCGGGTGTCCCGGTGTGGGCGACCAGCTCGTCGGGCATCACGCTCTCCAGCCGCTTCCGCACGCGGAGCACGGTCAGTTCGTGCGGGCCGGCGGGCGCCATCATGTCGTGGACGATCCCTTCCTTCGTGATCTCGAACTTGCCGGGGAGGGCGTCGTCCATGGAGGAGACGAACTCCCGCATCGTCAGGTACAGGGAGGCGTTCCGTCGCCGTGCGTCGTCGGGGGCGATGGTCATGACGCTCGCTCCTCCTCGTCTGTGTCCACGTGCCGGGGCCGGAGTCATCACTTTCATGCTAGAAGACTGCTGAAAATCTTTTGCGTTCTGGCCCCGGACCGGCAGGTCCGGGGCCAGTCTTGTGAGCATGCAGGGGGAATGGGCCGGGGAGAT
>NZ_JBSFYR010000020.1:0-82356 GCF_053599875.1 Streptomyces sp. NPDC005151
GAGACCCCATCCGAGGGCCTTCCGGCGCCTTGGAATCGCACGCACCAGACCGCGTCCGCTTTCCGATCGAAGGTCACCCGACAGGCTCTCAGGCGTTCGGCGGCGTGCACTCCAGGAAGGGCTCCAGCAGGCCGGGGACGGCCTCGGAGGCGAAGCCGAGGCCCTCACTCGCACCGGCGTCGTACACCGTGTAGGCGCCCGCTCCGGCCGCCGTCGTGGCGGTCACGCTCAGCAGCCCCGCCCGCCGCTGGAAGTACGACTGCCTGACCGTCCAGCCGATCACTCCGGCCCGCTCCAGTGCGGCGGTGGACCGCCGTACGATGCCGGAGCGGGTCACCAGATAGTCACCGCTGAGGGCGTGTCCCAGGCCGCGGTACGCATCACGGGCCAGGAACACGCCGACCGGCAGCCCCACCACGGCGCAGCCCAGGGCAACCCAGAGCAGGACGGGCGTCAGCAGCACGCCCAGGACACCAAGGATCAGCACGGGAGCCAGGACGGCCCAAACCGCCCGGCGCAGCCGTCTGCCACGGGCCGCGAGGGGGTGTGGGATCAGCGGGGCACCGGTCGGGGCCGTGGTCTCGCGCAGCGCGTCGGCGGCCACGGCGTCGGCGACGCTGCGGGGCGCGGCGGGCAGCAGGGTGTTGTGGTCGCCGTGCTGCTCCTCGTCGTCCTTGGCGAGGCCGGTGGTGATCGCGTCCACCCGGGCGGCGCCGAACAGCCGGATACCGAGCGGTTCGACGACGTCGACGCCGCGCAGTCGGCGCTCCTCGATGGTGACGGACCGGGAGGTGAGGAGCCCGCGCCGGATCCGCAGGGTGCCGCCGGGTTCGCGCTCCAGGCGGTAGCTCCACCACCTCTCGATCCAGAGGCCGAGCGCGCCGAAGACCCCGGCGACCGTCACGGTGACGGCGAGGATCACGGTCGTCGTGAGCAGCGAGGTGTCCCGGAAGCGGTCGCCGATCCAGTGGAGCACCTGGCCCTGTTCCCCGAACCAGTCGCTGACCTGCAGCACCGCCCCGGCCGCCGCACCGCCGAGGGCGGGGGTGACGAACGAGACCGGTGCGTAGCGGATCCAGCGCGGGTCGAGTGCGGCGAGCTCGCCCTCGCGGTGGGTCCCGGGCGCACCGGTGGCCGCGTGGGTCAGCAGTTCGTGGCGGAGCCGTTCGCCCTCGCTCCTGCGGACCGGGTCGAGCTCCAGGGTGGCCTCGTTGCCGGTGTGCTCGCCGGTGCCGATCCGGACGGTGACGAGGCCGAGGATCCGCAGCAGGGGGTGGGCGGTGAGGTCGACGCTGCGGATGCGTTCGCGGGCCAGTGAGCGCTTCTCGACCAGCAGCAGCCCGGTGTGGAGCTCGACGCGCTCGGCGCCGATGCGGTAGCGGGTGCGGCGCCAGCGTATGTAGTCGCCGCCCGCACCGCAGCCGATCAGTACGAGCACGCCGGTCAGCACCCAGGCGACGGCGGCCGCGAGGCCGAGCCGTCCGGCCAGGCCGAGCGTGGTGGGCACGGCGGCGCCGGCCGCCACGCCGGCCGAGACGAGCGCGGTGACGAGGACCGTCCGCCGGTCGAGCTGCCGCCAGCCGGCTCCGGCGGCCGCCCCGGGATCCGTACCGTCCCGGTCCGATCCGCCGGCCGGTGAGGCGAGCCGCTCGCTGCCCGTGCCGTCCGCGACCTCACTCATGTGGCGTCCCCGGGCGTGTCCTGGGTGATCCTGGTCAGCCGCTCGGCCAGTTCGGCGGCGAGCTCGTGGTCGAGGCCCGCGATCTTCAGGGCCCCCTCGGCGGAGGCGGTGGTCACGGTGACCGAGGCCAGCCTGTACAGCTGCTCCAGCGGGCCGCGCACGGTGTCGACGGTCTGGATCCGGGACATCGGCGCGATCCGCCACTCCTGCCGGATCACGCCGGTCCTGATGTACACCGCCTCGCCGGTGACCTCCCAGCGGTGGGTGCGGTACCACCAGCGGGGGAAGAAAACGGCGCAGGCCGCACCGAGGGCCGCGAGGACCACGGCGGGCAGCAGCAGCCAGAACCGGGCGGGCGCGATGAGCGCGCCCAGCACGGCCAGGACGGCCACCGGCGCCGCGGTCAGCAGCAGCCACTGGGTCCGCCACCAGCCGACGGCCCTCGGGTCCGGCGTGTTGTTCGGCGGCCGGAGCCGCACCGTCCTCTCCCCCGTGGTCATCGGATCAGCGGCCCCGCCGCGTGCGGTAAGCGGCGACGAGGGCGGCGGTCGAGCTGTCCAGCTGCTCGCCCCCTGTGCCCTCGGTCAGCACCGGCTCGATCTTCTTGGCGAGAACCTTGCCGAGCTCGACGCCCCACTGGTCGAAGGAGTCGATGTTCCAGACGGCGCCCTGGACGAAGACCTTGTGCTCGTACAGCGCGATGAGCTGGCCGAGGACGGACGGCGTCAGCCGGTCCGCGAGGATCGTCGTCGTGGGGTGGTTGCCCCGGAACGTCTTGTGCGGCACCAGCTCCTCGGCGACGCCCTCCGCGCGGACCTCGTCCGGCGTCTTGCCGAAGGCCAGCGCCTGGGTCTGGGCGAAGAAGTTGGCCATCAGCAGATCGTGCTGGGCGACGAGCCCGGGCAGCAGGTCGGCGACCGGCTCGGCGAAGCCGATGAAGTCGGCCGGGATGACCTTGGTGCCCTGGTGGATCAACTGGTAGTAGGCGTGCTGCCCGTTGGTGCCGGGCGTGCCCCAGACGACCGGTCCGGTCTGCCACTCGACCGGATTGCCGTCCCGGTCCACGGACTTGCCATTGGACTCCATGTCCAGCTGCTGCAAGTAGGCGGTGAACTTGGACAGATAGTGGCTGTACGGCAGTACGGCATGCGACTGGGCGTCGAAGAATGCGCCGTACCAGATGCCCAGCAGGCCGAGCAGCAGAGGGGCGTTGGCCTCCGCCGGGGCGGTGCGGAAGTGTTCGTCGACGAGGTGGAAGCCGTCGAGCATCTCGCGGAACCGGTCCGGTCCGATGGCGATCATCAGCGAGAGACCGATGGCCGAGTCGTACGAGTAGCGGCCGCCGACCCAGTCCCAGAACTCGAACATGTTGGCGGTGTCGATGCCGAAGTCCGCGACCTTCTCGGCGTTGGTAGAGAGCGCCACGAAGTGCTTGGCGACCGCGTCCCGCTCGGCCCGAAGGCCGGTCAGCAGCCAGTTGCGGGCGGAGGTGGCGTTGGTGATCGTCTCGATCGTGGTGAAGGTCTTCGACGCGACGATGAACAGCGTCTCGGCGGGGTCGAGGTCGCGAACGGCCTCGTGCAGGTCGGCGCCGTCGACGTTCGACACGAAGCGGACGGTGAGCGAGCGGTCCGTGAAGGAGCGCAGCACCTCGTACGCCATGGCGGGGCCCAGGTCGGAGCCGCCGATGCCGATGTTGACGATGTTCTTGATCGGCTTGCCGGTGTGGCCGGTCCACTCCCCCGACCTGATGCGGTCGGCGAAGGCCGCCATCCTGTCGAGCACGGCGTGCACGGCGGGCACCACGTTCTCGCCGTCGACCTCGATCACGGCGTCGCGCGGGGCGCGCAGCGCGGTGTGCAGGACGGCGCGGTCCTCGGTGGTATTGATCTTCTCGCCGCGGAACATGGCGTCACGCAGCTCGGCGACTCCGGTGGCGTCGGCGAGCTCGCGCAGCAGTCGGAGCGTCTCGTCGGTGACCAGGTGCTTGGAGTAGTCGAGATACAGATCGCCGACCCGGAGGGTATATCCGGCCCCGCGCTCCGGATCGTCGGCGAACAGCTGCCGCAGATGCGTCCGCCCGAACTGCTCGCGGTGCTTGCCGAGAGCGGTCCACTCGGGCGTGTGATTGAGCTTGGTTCGGCTTTGTGCGTTCATCCCGGATATCAGCCCACTTCTTCTCGTACGTGCACATGCCCCGCTGCCCCTCCAACTTAATTGATCAGAGGGGCTGACAAGGCGACGGAGAGCTGCGGCGCCGACAAATGCACTCCGGCCGGCCACCCATGGGGCGACCGGCCGGTGAACAAAAACTTGCCGGGAGGGGTACTAGATTTCGCCCCGGAGTTTGGCCAGGGCCTCGGCGAGGATGGCCTCGCCGTCCGCATCGCTGCGACGCTCACGTACGTACGCAAGGTGCGTCTTGTACGGTTCGGTGCGCGGCGGGTCCGGCGGGTTGTCCCGGTCCTGACCGGCCGGGAAGCCACAGCGCGGGCAGTCCCAAGTGTCCGGTGTCTGCGCGTCACTGGCGAAGCTCGGCTGCGTCTCGTGCCCGTTCGAGCACCAGAAGGAGATGCGGAGACGCGGCGCGGACTCGCCCCGCTCGGCCTCCCCCATCGGCCCCGCTCCGACCCGGCTTCCCCGGATCGCGTTGCCACTTGCCACGGTCGTAACTCCCTGCGTGATGGTGCTCGAAGATGCCCCAGTCTACGTAAGGCCCAACGCGCGTCCAGTGAAAGGAGTTACACCCTCACCGGGAATCGCGGACGCCGGGTCAGTTGTCCAGCTTCATCAGCAGACCAAGCACGACAATGCATGCGAACCATCCCAGACCGACCACCACGGTGATCCGGTCGAGGTTTCGCTCGGCGACCGAGGAGCCGCCGACGGACGACTGCATACCGCCACCGAACATGTCGGAGAGGCCGCCGCCCTTTCCCTTGTGCATCAGCACCAGCAGCATCAGCAGCAGGCTGAAGACGATCAGGGCGATCGAGAACCCCATAACCACGGCTGGTCCCTACTTTCCGGAATTCCCTTGGACTGCTCTAACGGACAACGGGGGCCGGGAGGACAATGACCCCCACGGCCCCCGCAAGGGTACGACGGATCGGCGCTACCGCATACTCACTGGTCGCGGAAGCGGACGATCTTGACGAACTCGTCGGCATCCAGTGCGGCGCCGCCGATCAGGGCGCCGTCCACGTCGGACTGCGCCATGATCGCCGCGACGTTCCCGGACTTCACCGAGCCGCCGTACTGGATACGGACGGCGTCGGCCAGCTCCTGCGAGTACAGCTCGGCGAGGCGGCGGCGGATCGCACCACAGACCTCCTGCGCGTCCTCGGGGGTGGCGACCTCACCGGTGCCGATGGCCCAGACCGGCTCGTAGGCGATCACGATGGACTCGGCCTGCTCGGCCGGGATGTCCTTCAGGCCGCCGTCGAGCTGCGCGAGGGTGTACGCGACCTGGTCACCGGCCTTGCGGACGTCCAGGCCCTCACCGACGCAGAGGATCGGGGTCAGGCCGTGCCGGTACGCGGCCTTCACCTTGGCGTTGCAGATCTCGTCGTTCTCGCCGTGGTACTGGCGGCGCTCGCTGTGGCCGACCGCGACATAGGTGCACTTCAGCTTGGCGAGCATGAAGCCTGAGATCTCACCGGTGTACGCGCCGGAGTCGTGCGCCGAGACGTCCTGGGCGCCGTACTTGATCTTCAGTTTGTCGCCGTCGACCAGCGTCTGCACCGAGCGCAGGTCGGTGAAGGGCGGCAGGACGGCGACCTCGACGGCGTCGTAGTCCTTGTCGGCCAGGGCGAAGGCGAGCTTCTGGACGTGCGCGATGGCCTCGAGGTGGTTGAGGTTCATCTTCCAGTTGCCCGCCATCAGCGGGGTACGGGTGTTCATGAAAGGTCAGTCCTCCAGTGCGGCAAGGCCGGGAAGCGTCTTGCCCTCGAGGTATTCGAGGCTGGCGCCGCCACCGGTCGAGATGTGGCCGAATGCGTTCTCGTCGAAGCCCAGGATGCGGACGGCAGCGGCGGAGTCGCCACCGCCGACGACACTGAAGCCCGAGGAGTCGACGAGGGCCTGGGCGACCGCCCGGGTGCCCTCGGCGTAGTCGGGGTGCTCGAAGACGCCCATCGGGCCGTTCCAGAAGACGGTGACGGCGTCGGCGAGCTTCGAGGCGTACAGCTTGTTGGTCTCGGGTCCGTTGTCCAGACCCATCACGCCGGCCGGGATGGCGTGCGCGGGCACGGTGCTGTGCTGGGTCGGCGCCTTGGTCTTGAGGTCCGGGAACTGCTCGGAGACCACGACGTCGACGGGGAGCACGAACTCCACGCCCTTCTCCTCGGCGCGCTTCAGATACTCCAGCACCGCCGGGATCTGGTCCTCCTGCAGGAGGGAGCTGCCGACCTCGTGGCCCTGGGCCTTGAGGAAGGTGTACGCCATGCCACCGCCGATGAGGATGCGGTCGGCCCGCTCCAGGAGGTGGTCGATGACGCCGAGCTTGTCGGAGACCTTGGAGCCGCCGAGCACGACGGCGTACGGACGCGCGACGTCCTCGGTGAGCTTCTTCAGGACGCCGACCTCGGTGGCGATCAGGTCGCCCGCGGCGTGCGGCAGCCGGGCCGGGAGGTCGAAGACCGAGGCGTGCTTGCGGTGGACGGCTCCGAAGCCGTCGCCCACGTACACATCGGCGAGCTCGGCGAGCTGGTCGGCGAACGCGCCGCGCTCGGCGTCGTCCTTCGACGTCTCGCCGGGATTGAAGCGGAGGTTCTCGATGACGGCGACCCGGCCGTCGGTGAGGGCTGCGACCGTGGCGCGGGCGGACTCGCCGACCGTGTCGGTCGCGAAGGCGACGTCGGCGCCGATCAGCTCACCGAGCCGGGCGGCGGCGGGGGCCAGGGAGAAGGCCGGGTCCGGGGCGCCCTTGGGGCGGCCCAGGTGCGAGGCGACGATGACCTTCGCACCGGCCGCGGCCAGCTTCTCCACGGTCGGCTGGACGGCGCGGATGCGGCCGTCGTCGGTGATGGTGGTGCCGCTCAGCGGCACGTTGAGGTCGGCGCGGACGAATACGCGCTTGCCGGTGACCCCTTCGGCGAGAAGTTCGTCGATCGTCTTCATCTTGCTGGACTCCTTGGAGGGCGGGAGAGCATGCAACGGGGCTCGAACGGCGCTGCGTTGCGCTGTCCGAGCCCCGTGCTCACATCGAGGTGCCTGCCGATTCGACGGTCAGAGCTGGCTGCCGACGAACACGGTCAGGTCGACGAGGCGGTTGGAGTAGCCCCACTCATTGTCGTACCAGCCGATGACCTTGACCTGCGTGCCCTCTGCCATGGTCAGCAGGGAGTCGAAGGTGCAGGACGCCTGGTCCGAGACGATGTCCGAGGACACGATCGGGTCCTGGGTGTAGACGAGCTTGCCCTTGAGCGGGCCTTCCTCGGCGGCCTTCTGGAAGGCGGCGTTGACCTCGTCGCGGGTGACCTCGCGCTCCAGCGTGATGACCAGGTCGGTGACCGAGCCGGTCGGGACCGGAACGCGCATCGCGATGCCGTCGAGCTTGCCCTTGAGCTGAGGGAGCACCAGAGCGGTGGCCTTGGCGGCACCGGTCGTGGTCGGGATGATGTTCTCCGCGGCGGCGCGGGCGCGACGCAGGTCGGAGTGCGGGAAGTCCAGGATGCGCTGGTCGTTCGTGTACGCGTGAACCGTCGTCATGAGGCCCTTGACGATGCCGAAGTTCTCGTCCAGAACCTTGGTCATCGGCGCAACACAGTTGGTGGTGCAGGAGGCGTTGGAGATGACGTGGTGGTTGGCCGCGTCGTACTTGTCCTCGTTGACGCCCATCACGATGGTGATGTCCTCGTCCTTGGCCGGAGCCGAGATGAGGACCTTCTTGGCACCACCGGCGATGTGCTTCTCGGCGTCGGCCTTCTTGGTGAAGATGCCGGTCGACTCGATGACGACGTCGACGCGCAGCTCACCCCAGGGGATGTCGGCCGGGTTGCGCTCGGAGAGCACCTTGATGGTGTGGCCGTCGACGGTGATGCTGTCGGCGGTGTGGCTGACCTCGGCCTTCAGACGACCCAGAATGGTGTCGTACTTCAGAAGGTGGGCCGTGGTCGCAGTGTCACCCAGGTCGTTGACAGCCACGATCTCGATGTCCGCACCCTGCTCCAGCAGCGCGCGGAAGTAGTTACGACCGATGCGGCCAAAGCCATTGATGCCTACGCGGATCGTCACGAACCGATCTCCTCGTTAGGTACGCCGGTTTTCGACGCCGGCGAGTTGTATAGGGATGTCCCCGACCGCCTCCGACCCTACCTCTCCGAGGGCCCGTGAGTGACATCGAGCGGGCCCGGAAGCGCCGTGGGGGCCCGTACTCCCCGGTTGGAGTACGGGCCTCCGGATACTCGGCTGCGCACGCAGCGATGATTACTGTCTGTCAACACCTGCGGGAATGCCACGCGTTCCGCTTTCGGCCCACTTCCGCCGCTGCTTCTTCTCAGCCCACCAGGCCGTCGGCGAGCTCTTCGCTGAGGGTGGATTCCGTCCCCGGGATACCGAGGTCCTGGGCCCGCTTGTCGGCCATGGCCAGGAGTCGGCGGATCCGGCCGGCGACCGCGTCCTTCGTCAGCGGCGGGTCGGCGAGCGCGCCCAGTTCCTCCAGGGAGGCCTGCTTGTGCTCCATGCGCAGCCGTCCGGCCGCCGCGAGGTGCTCGGGCACCTCTTCGCCCAGGATCTCCAGAGCACGTCCCACGCGGGCACCCGCGGCCACCGCGGCCCGCGCGGAGCGGCGCAGATTGGCGTCGTCGAAGTTGGCCAGCCGGTTGGCGGTGGCGCGGACCTCGCGGCGCATCCGCCGCTCCTCCCAGGCCAGCACCGACTCATGGGCGCCCAGCCGGGTGAGCAGGGCACCGATCGCGTCGCCGTCGCGGACGACGACCCGGTCGACGCCGCGCACCTCGCGTGCCTTCGCCGCGATGGAGAGCCTGCGGGCCGCGCCGACCAGCGCGAGCGCCGCCTCCGGGCCCGGGCAGGTCACCTCCAGCGAGGAGGAGCGGCCCGGCTCGGTGAGCGAGCCGTGGGCCAGGAAGGCCCCGCGCCAGGCGGCCTCGGCATCGCAGGTGGCCCCCGAGACCACCTGCGGCGGCAGACCGCGGATCGGGCGGCCGCGGCCGTCCACCAGGCCGGTCTGGCGGGCCAGCTGATCGCCGCCCGCCACCACCCGTACGACATAGCGGGAGCCGCGCCGCAGACCGCCGGGGGCCATCACGATCAGCTCCGAGCTGTGCCCGAAGATCTCGAGAATGTCCCGCTTCAGCCGGCGTGCCGCCATAGCGGTGTCCAGCTCCGCCTCGATCACAATCCGGCCACTCACCAGGTGCAGCCCGCCCGCGAACCGAAGAATCGCCGAAACCTCTGCCTTCCTGCAGCAGGTCCGGGTCACGGGAAGCCGAGAGATTTCGTCCTTCACCGCTGGCGTCATCGCCATGGGCCGATCCTTCCATGCATCCGAAAAATACGGTCGTACGCGGCGGCCAACAGCTCCGGATCATGGATCGGAACGCCGTCGGGTGAGGCCACCGGCGCCAGCTCGACCGCGGCACCGAGCCGCTTGGCGGCTTCGGCGAGGGACTCGCGATCGGGCACGGCGGCTTCGTCGGCCAGCACCACGTCCAGGGCGAGTTTAGGGGCGTGTCGTCCCAAAACCTCCAAATGACGCTGCGGAGAGAAGCCATCAGTTTCACCGGGTTGCGGTGCGAGGTTGAGCGAGAGGACCTTGCGGGCCTTCGTCACGACGAGCGCGTCGAGCAGTTCCGGTACGAGCAGATGCGGGATCACCGAGGAGAACCACGATCCCGGGCCGAGCACCACCCAGTCCGCGTCCAGGACCGCCTCGACCGCCTCCGGGACGGCCGGCGGGTCGTTCGGGACGAGGTGCACGGACTGCACCTCACCGGGAGTGAGCGCCACCGTCGCCTGGCCGCGCACCGTGTCCACGTCGTCCGGACGGGCCGGGTCGTGGCCCCGTACGAGCGCCTGGAGCTCCAGCGGCACGGCGGACATGGGCAGCACCCGGCCGTGCGCGCCGAGGAGCTTGCCGACCAGGTCCAGGGCCTGCACATGGTCGCCGAGCTGCTCCCACAGGGCGACGATCAGCAGATTGCCGACCGCGTGCTCGTGCAGATCGCCCTTGGACTGGAAGCGGTGCTGGATGACCTGGGCCCAGGTCTGGCCCCAGTCGTCGTCGCCGCAGAGCGCGGCGAGCGCCTTCCGGAGGTCGCCGGGCGGCAGGACGCCGAGCTCCTCGCGGAGCCGGCCGCTGGAGCCGCCGTCGTCGGCGACGGTGACCACGGCGGTGAGATCGCCGGTGATCCGGCGCAGCGCCGCGAGCGACGCGGACAGGCCCATGCCGCCGCCGAGGGCGACGACCTTGGGATGCTGGGCGCCGCGCTTGCGGGCGGAGAGCGCAGAGGTGGCTCTGCGCAGCCGCCGCAGGCGCACATTACGACTGGTCACTCGCGCCCCATGTCCCGGTGGACGAGGACGGTCTCGATTCCTTCGGTGGCGAGCCGCGCGGCGAGCTTCTCCGACATCGCGACGGAGCGGTGCTTGCCGCCCGTGCAGCCGACGGCGATCGTCATATAGCGCTTGCCCTCGCGGCGGTAGCCCGCGGCGACGAGCTGCAGCAGCTCGGTGTACTGGTTGAGGAACTCCTTGGCGCCCGGCTGGTCGAAGACGTACGCCGACACCTCCTCGTTGAGCCCGGTGAACGGGCGCAGCTCCGGGACCCAGTGCGGGTTGGGCAGGAAGCGGCAGTCCACCACCAGGTCGGCGTCGACCGGCAGGCCGTACTTGAAGCCGAACGACATCACCGTGGCGCGCAGCTCCGGCTCCTCGTCGCCGGCGAACTGGGCGTCCATCTTGGCGCGCAGCTCGTGCACGTTGAGGCTGGAGGTGTCGATCACCAGGTCGGCGTCGCCGCGCAGCTCGCGCAGCAGGTCGCGCTCGGCCGCGATGCCGTCGACGATGCGGCCGTCACCCTGGAGGGGGTGCGGGCGGCGGACCGATTCGAAGCGGCGGACCAGCGCGTCGTCGGAGGACTCCAGGAAGACGATCCGCCGGGTGACGTGCTTGGCCTCGAGGTCGGCGAGGGATTCCCGGAGGTTGTCGAAGAAGCGGCGGCCGCGCACGTCGACGACGACGGCGATCCGGGCCACATTGCCCTGTGACCGGGCACCCAGCTCCACCATGGTGGGGATCAGCGCGGGCGGCAGGTTGTCGACGACGAACCAGCCGAGGTCCTCCAGACATTTGGCGGCGGTGGACCGCCCGGCGCCCGACATACCGGAGATGATCACCAGCTCGGGGATGGCCGCAGTGGCATCACCCGTCTCGATCGTGGTGCCCGTACTCACGTGTCCTGCTCCGTCTGCTCGGTCTGTGCGGTCGTGCGCGCGCTCTTGCTCGTGCTGCTGCTCGTGCTGGTTCTGCTGATTGTGCTCTTGTTCCTGCTCGTGCTCAGTCATGTTGCGCTGCCCCCGTCGTCCTCTTCAATGATCTCTCCTGTCGCCGTGTTCACGGCGGGCGCGGCCGGGGCGGCCGAGGCGAGGGCGACAGCCACTGATTCCGCCGTCCTGCGGCCTATTCCCGAAACCTCGCAGATCTCGTCGATTGTCGCCTGCTTCAGCCTCTTCACGGAGCCGAAATGCTTGATCAACGCCTGCTTCCTGGTCTCGCCGAGTCCGGCGACTGCATCGAGAGGGCTGGAGCGTATGCGCTTGGCCCGCTTGGCGCGCTGGTAGGTGATGGCGAAGCGGTGGGCCTCGTCGCGGACGCGCTGCAGGAGGTAGAGGCCCTCACTGGAGCGGGGCAGGACCACGGGGTCGTCGTCGTCGGGCAGCCAGACCTCTTCGAGACGCTTGGCGAGGCCGCAGACGGCGATGTCGTCGATCCCCAGCTCGTCGAGGGCCCGCTTGGCCGCGGCGACCTGCGGCTGACCACCGTCGACCACCACGAGCTGCGGCGGGTAGGCGAACCGCTTGGGGCGGCCGTCGTCCTCACGGGACTCGATCTCGAAGGGGCCGGCATCGGAGGCTTCCGGGGCCGGGACGGCTCCGGTGGGGACAGGGATCTCCTCCCACTCCCCCGTCCGTTCCTTCTCCTGCAGGTACCGCTTGAAGCGGCGGCCGATCACCTCGTGCATCGAGCGGACGTCGTCCTGGCCCTCGAAGCCCTTGATCTGGAAGCGGCGGTACTCGCTCTTGCGGGCCAGACCGTCCTCGAAGACGACCATGGAGGCGACCACGTCGTCGCCCTGGAGATGGGAGATGTCGAAGCACTCGATGCGCAGCGGAGCCGTATCGAGGCCGAGGGCCTCGGTGATCTCCTCCAGGGCGCGGGAGCGGGTCGTCAGATCGGAGGCGCGCTTGGTCTTGTGCAGCCCCAGGGCCTGCTGGGCGTTGCGCTGGACCGTCACCATCAGGTCCTTCTTGTCGCCGCGCTGCGGGATGCGCAGGCTGACCTGGGAGCCCCGGCGGTCGGCGAGCCACTGGGAGACCGCTTCGGGATCCTCCGGAAGGGCCGGGACGAGGACCTCCTTGGGGACGGAGTCGCCCGTCTCCTCCCCGTACAGCTGCTGCAGGGCGTGCTCGACGAGGCCCGAGGTGCCGACCGCCTCGACCTTGTCGGTGACCCAGCCGCGCTGGCCGCGCACCCGGCCGCCGCGGACGTGGAAGATCTGCACGGCGGCCTCCAGCTCATCCTCGGCGAGAGCGATCAGGTCGGCGTCGGTGGCGTCGGCGAGGACGACGGCGCTCTTCTCCATGGCCCGCTTGAGGGCCTCCACGTCGTCGCGGAGCCGGGCCGCCCGCTCGTACTCCATCTCCTCGGCCGCCGCCATCATGTCCTTCTCCAGGCGGCGGATGTACGTGCCCGTGCGGCCGGCCATGAAGTCGCAGAAATCGTCCGCAAGTTCGCGGTGTTCCTCGGGGGTGACCCGGCCGACGCAGGGCGCCGAGCACTTGCCGATGTAGCCGAGGAGGCAGGGGCGGCCGGTCCGCGCGGCGTTCCTGAAGACACCTGCGGAGCACGTGCGTACGGGAAAGACCCGGAGCATCAGGTCGACGGTCTCGCGGATCGCCCAGGCGTGCCCGTACGGACCGAAGTAGCGCACGCCTTTCTTCTTGGCACCGCGCATGACCTGCACGCGCGGGAACTCCTCGTTGAGCGTGACCGCGAGGTACGGATAACTCTTGTCGTCCCGGTACTTGACGTTGAACCGGGGGTCGTACTCCTTGATCCAGGAGTACTCCAGCTGGAGCGCCTCGACCTCGGTGGCGACGACGGTCCACTCGACGGAGGCGGCCGTGGTGACCATCGTGCGCGTACGGGGGTGGAGATTGGCCAGGTCCTGGAAGTAGTTGGCCAGGCGCTGGCGCAGGCTCTTCGCCTTCCCGACGTAGATCACCCGGCGATGCTCGTCGCGGAATCTGTAGACCCCCGGGGAGTCGGGGATCTGTCCCGGCTTGGGGCGGTAGCTGGAGGGGTCTGCCATGTCTCCCACCCTACTTGCGGGCAGTGACAGTGCGGTGACGTCCGGGGTGATGCCGTGCTCCGGGGCGTACCGCGTCCCGTCGTCGCCGGTGGCGATGTTCACCACCTGCCAGGCGCCGGACGTCCCCGCCTCGGGGACGGTCCGGAGGGACGCCTTGGGAGTGACCCGGCCCGGGGCGTCGGGCGTCAGGCGTCAGGACCGGCGATCAGCTTTCCGCCCTCGACCCTGACCGGGACGGAGGGCAGCGGCACGGTCGCCGGACCTTGCACCGCCTTGCCGGTGGTCGTGTCGAAGCGGCTGCCGTGGCAGGGGCAGTTCCCCTCGTTGTCCTCCACCTTGTCCAGCAGGCAGCCCGCGTGGGTGCACTGGGCGCTGAACGCCTTGAACTCGCCCTTGGCCGGGCAGCTGACGACGACCCGCTGCTCGCGGTAGAGCTTGGACCCGCCGACCGGCACCTCGTCCGGGGAGCCGAGCTCGACGGGGGCGGTGGGGGTCGGCGTCTGGGCGTGCCCGAGCTTCGATTCGGTCGAACAGGCGGTCACTCCCAGCCCGGCGACACCGGCGAGAGCGGCACCCTTCAGCACGGTACGGCGGGCGGTGGGCTGGCCGGACATGCGGACTCCACGGGGTGAGAGGGGTGGGACGAAGAGGGGGCGTCGGAGAGACGCCGGCTGCACCAGGGGTACCGGAAGGCACCCGGGGCACTACCGGCATCAGTGACAGAACCGACGATACCGGCGGAGACGGGCGGCCCTGCGGCCGGGCCGGTCGTGGACGGTCATGCCTGGTCAGGACCGGTCGCGACTACGCCTGAGCAGGCATGACCGACCCACCGCAGCCGGCGCGGGCCGGGGCGGCGGTGGGCCGGGCCACCCGCGCCGAGCGGCAGCAGGCGGGCAGACCGTCGCCGGTTGCAGCCACCCACGCCCGACCGTGACCGGGCGGCAGCCGAGCGTGGCCCGACGCGACCGGTTGTGGCCGCCCGCAAGGTGACGGCTGCCCGCCTGCCGGCCGGGAGCCGTCACCTCGACGCGCCGCGCGTCAGGCCTTGCGCGCGCGAGTCGTCTTCTTCGCCACCGCCGTCTTGGCCGACTTGGCCGCCGCGCTCCCGCCGGCATCCGTCTTGGCCGTCGCCGTCTTCCGCGCAGGGGACGACTTCGCGGCCACCGTCTTCTTCGCGGCCGTCCTCCGCACCGGCTTCCGCGCTGCGGGCACCGCCGCCTCGCTCACCCGGTCCGCGTCCAGGATGCCCTGGAGGAACTTGCCCGTGTGGCTCGCCGGGACCGTCGCGACCAGCTCCGGCGTGCCCTCGGCGACCACCAGGCCACCGCCGTTGCCGCCCTCGGGACCCATGTCGATGACCCAGTCCGCGGTCTTGATGACATCGAGGTTGTGCTCGATGACGATCACCGAGTTGCCCTTGTCGACCAGTCCGGACAGCACCTTGATGAGCTTGCTGATGTCCTCGAAGTGCAGTCCGGTGGTCGGCTCGTCCAGGACGTAGACCGTGCGGCCGGTGGAGCGCTTCTGCAGCTCGCTCGCGAGCTTCACGCGCTGCGCCTCACCGCCGGAGAGCGTCGGCGCGGACTGGCCGAGCCTGACGTATCCGAGGCCCACCTCGTGGAGCGTACGGAGATGGCGGGCGATCGTCGGGACGGCCTCGAAGAACTCCAGGCCCTCCTCGATCGGCATGTCCAGCACCTCAGCGATCGACTTGCCCTTGTAGTGGACCTCCAGCGTCTCCCGGTTGTACCGCGCCCCGTGGCAGACCTCGCACGGGACGTACACATCCGGCAGGAAGTTCATCTCGATCTTGATCGTGCCGTCGCCGGAGCAGTTCTCGCAGCGGCCGCCCTTGACGTTGAAGGAGAAGCGGCCCGGCAGATAACCGCGCACCTTCGCCTCCATCGTCTCGGCGAACAGCTTGCGGACATGGTCGAAGACGCCGGTGTACGTCGCCGGGTTGGACCGGGGCGTACGGCCGATCGGCGACTGGTCGACGTGTACCACCTTGTCGACCAGGTCGTCGCCGTCGACCCGGGTGTGCCGCCCGGGGACCGACTTGGCGCCGTTCAGCTCGCGCGCCAGGTGGGTGTAGAGGATGTCGTTGACCAGGGTCGACTTCCCCGACCCCGAGACTCCGGTGACGGCCGTGAGCACCCCGAGCGGGAAGGAGACGTCGATGTCCTGGAGGTTGTTCTCCCGGGCTCCGTGCACCGTGAGCCTGCGCGTCGGGTCGACCGGGCGCCGGACGTCGGGCATCGCGATGGCCTTCTTGCCGACCAGATACTGGCCGGTGATCGACTCATCGTTGCCGAGCAGCTCCTTGAGCGAGCCGGAGTGGACCACCTTGCCGCCGTGCTCACCGGCGCCGGGGCCGATGTCGACGACCCAGTCGGCGACCTTGATGGTGTCCTCGTCGTGCTCGACGACGATGAGCGTGTTGCCCATGTCACGGAGCCGTACCAGCGTCTCGATCAGCCGGTGGTTGTCGCGCTGGTGCAGGCCGATGGACGGCTCGTCCAGCACGTACAGCACGCCGACGAGTCCGGAGCCGATCTGGGTGGCGAGCCGGATGCGCTGCGCCTCGCCACCGGACAGAGTGCCTGCCGCGCGGTTCAGCGAGAGATAGTCGAGGCCGACGTCGACGAGGAACTTCAGCCGCTCGTTGACCTCCTTGAGCACCCGCTCGGCGATCTTCTTGTCGCGGGCGTTCAGCTTCATCCGGCCGAGGAATTCGGCGCACTCGCTGATGGACATCGCGGCGACCTGGGCGATGGACTTCTCCATCACCGTGACCGCGAGGACGATCGGCTTCAGCCTGGTGCCCTCACAGGTCGGGCAGGGCACCTCGCGCATATAGCCCTCGAAGCGCTCCCTGCTGGAGTCGCTCTCGGCGTCGGAGTGCCGCCGCTTGACGAACTGCACCGCGCCCTCGAAGGCCGGGGTGGTGTACGCGCGCTCACGCCCGTACCGGTTGCGGTAGCGGACCTCGGTCTGGATCTTGTGGCCGAAGAGCAGGGCCTTCCTGGCCCGCTGAGGCAGCCCGGCCCACGGGATGTCCGTACGGAATCCGAGGGCTGTGGCGAGCGCGTCGATCTGCCGCCCGAAGTACTCCTTGGTGTGGCCGTGCGACCAGGGGTGGATCGCGCCCTCGTCGAGGGACTTCTCCTCGTCGGGGACGATCAGCTCCGGGTCGACCTCCATCCGCGTACCGATGCCCGTGCAGTCGGGGCAGGCGCCGAAGGGGGAGTTGAAGGAGAAGGAGCGCGGCTCCAGCTCTTCGAAGGAGAGGTCGTCGTACGGGCAGTAGAGGTGCTCGGAGTACATCCGCTCACGCTCGGGGTCGTCCTCGGGGAGGTCGACGAAGTCGAGCACGACCATGCCGCCGGAGAGCCCGAGCGCGGTCTCGACCGAGTCGGTCAGCCGGCGCTTGGCGCCGTCCTTCACCGTGAGACGGTCGATGACCACCTCGATGGTGTGCTTCTCCTGCTTCTTCAGCGCGGGCGGCTCGGAGAGGTGGATGGTCTCACCGTCGACCCGGGCCCTGCTGTAGCCCTTGGTCTGCAGATCTGCGAAGAGGTCGACGAACTCGCCCTTGCGCTCGCGCACCAGCGGCGACAACACCTGGAAGCGGCTGCCCTCGGGCAGGCCGAGCACCTTGTCGACGATGGCCTGCGGCGACTGGCGGGAGATGGGGCGGGAGCACTCGGGGCAGTGCGGCTTGCCGATCCGGGCGAAGAGCAGCCGGAGGTAGTCGTACACCTCGGTGATCGTGCCGACCGTCGAGCGCGGGTTGCGCGAGGTCGACTTCTGGTCGATGGAGACGGCGGGCGACAGGCCCTCGATGAAATCGACGTCCGGCTTGTCCATCTGGCCGAGGAACTGCCGGGCGTACGAGGAGAGCGACTCCACGTACCGGCGCTGGCCCTCGGCGAAGATCGTGTCGAACGCGAGAGACGACTTACCCGACCCGGAGAGCCCGGTGAAGACGATGAGGGAGTCGCGGGGAAGGTCGAGCGAGACGTTCTTGAGGTTGTGCTCGCGAGCGCCACGGACGATGAGACGGTCGGTCACGCCGGTCCGCACCTTTCTAGAGAGAAATGGGGGAACTGAGCCCCTGTCCCAGGATATGGGGGGCGCCACAGCGGTGTACGAAGCTTTTTCGACTCCGAGCGTATAGCACGCGCATTCGATTTATGGACGGTCGACAACTCCTTCACCCGAACGAGTGCCGAGGCTAGGCTCGGCCGCATGATTGATCACGCGCACGACCTGGCAGCCGTACGTGAAGCGACGGATCGGCTGCTCAGCGCGACGGTGAAACTGGACGACGTCACCGCCGCCGAACCGTCACGGCTGCCCGGCTGGAGCCGGGGCCATGTCCTGGCACACCTTTCCCGTAACGCCGACGCGCTCGTAAATGTTCTCCAGGGCCGTCCCATGTACGCAGACAGCGAAACCCGCGACCGGGACATCGAGCGCGACGCACCCCGGCCGCTCACCGAACAGCTGGCCGATCTGCGCGAGAGCTCGGCCCGCTTCCTGGCCGCCGCCGCCGAGCCGGCCGACTGGTCCCGCACCATCACGATGCGCAACGGCGTGACCGACTCCGCCTCCCGGGTCCCCTTCCGCCGCTGGATCGAGGTCGAGCTGCACCATGTCGACCTGGGAATCGGCTACGAGCTCGAGGACCTTCCGGACGAATTCGTGGCCCGTGAGATCGACTTCCTCGCGGAGCGGTTCGGCCGTCACCCGGAGGTCGTCTCCACGGGTCTGGCCACCGACGACGGCCGGATCTGGACCACGGGTGGCGGCGCCGAGGGCCCGGCCGTCGCGGTCCGCGGCCCGGCGCCGGAGCTGCTCGGCTGGCTCGCCGGACGCCGCGACGGCTCGGCGCTGAAGGTCGACGGCGGCCCTCTCCCCGTGCTGCCGCCGCTATAGGCTGAGACGTATGACGTACAGCGGAGCGGTCAGGGTCGGCGGACCTGCGGATGTACACGAGTTGACGGACCTGATGATCTCCAAGGTCGCCGTCGGCCCGATGAACAACAACGCGTATCTGCTGCGCTGCCGGGCCACCGGCGAGCAGCTCCTGATCGACGCGGCCGCCGACGCCCCCACCCTGCTGCGGCTGATCGGTGACGACTCCATCGCGTCCGTCGTCACCACCCATCAGCACGGCGACCACTGGCAGGCGCTGGGCGAGGTGGTGGCGGCCACCGGTGCGCGTACCTACGCGGGGCGGTACGACGCCGAGGGCATTCCGGTCCCGACCGATGTGCTGGTCGACGACAACGACACGATCCGGGTGGGGCAGGTCACCCTGACCGCGCGCCATCTGGTCGGTCACACCCCGGGCTCCATCGCGCTGGTCTACGACGACCCGCACGGCGCCCCGCATCTGTTCACCGGGGATTGCCTCTTCCCCGGCGGGGTCGGCAATACCCGCAAGGACCCCGAGGCGTTCGCGAGCCTGCTCCACGACGTGGAGACCAAGCTCTTCGACGTGCTGCCCGACGAGACCTGGGTCTATCCGGGCCACGGCCACGACACGACGCTCGGCGACGAGCATCCGCAGCTGCCCGAGTGGCGCGCACGCGGCTGGTGACGGCAGCTGCAGGGGCGCTCTCCACCCGTACAAACACCGGCCGGGGCGGGCAACGGACAGTTGCGCGCCCCGGCCGGTGCCGGTTCCTGCCCGGCCGGACGGCCGCCGGGCCGTCCGCCGCGGTCAGGCGTCGATGCTGGAACCTTTGTCCGCGGCCTTGTCCGCTTCCGCGGCCGCCTCGGCCTGCTCCTGCTTCTTGTTGGCGATGAGGCTGGTGATCGTGGTGATCACCAGCACGCCGCAGATGACGCCGAGCGAGACCGGGATCGAGATCTCGGGGACATGCGCCCCGGACTCGTGCAGGGCGTGCAGCACCAGCTTGACGCCGATGAAGCCGAGGATGACCGAGAGCCCGTAGCTGAGGTGGACCAGCTTCTTCAGCAGACCGCCGATGAGGAAGTACAACTGCCGCAGCCCCATAAGGGCGAAGGCGTTGGCGGTGAAGACGATGTACGGGTCCTGGGTCAGGCCGAAGATCGCGGGGATGGAGTCCAGGGCGAACAGCACATCGGTGGTGCCGATGGCGAGCATGACGATCATCAGCGGCGTCAGGACGCGCTTGCCGTTGTTACGGATGAAGAGCTTGGTGCCGTGGTATCGGTCGGCGACCCCGAAGCGGCGCTCGATCGTCTTGAGGAGACGGTTCTCCTCGAACTCGTCCTCCTCCTCACCGGCCCGCGCCTCCTGGATGAGCTTCCAGGCGGTGTAGATCAGGAACGCGCCGAAGATGTAGAAGACCCACGAGAAGTTGGCGATGACCGCGGCGCCCGCGGCGATGAAGATCGCTCGCAGAACCAGCGCGATCAGCACGCCGACCAGCAGCACGCGCTGCTGGAGATGGGACGGCACCGAGAACTTCGCCATGATCAGGACGAAGACGAAGAGGTTGTCCACGCTGAGCGACTTCTCGGTGATGAACCCGGCGAAGAACTGGCCCGATGCCTGGCTCTCGCCGAACACGAGCAGGCCGAGTCCGAAGAGCACGGCCAGCGCGATCCAGACGATCGTCCAGATTCCGGCTTCCTTCGTCGTCACGTCATGAGGCTTGCGCCCGATGAAGAAGTCGACGGCGATAAGGGCTGACAGACCAAGAATGGTCAGCACCCAGAGGGTCCACGAAACGTCCACTGCGCCTCCGGCAGTTCGCTACGGCTACTGATCAGCGTCGTCGCTGCCGGAGGTCTCTTCCACCCGGGTGCACAGGCTGCGCACCACGGGCCGGCGCCCCGGGACCGGTCACAGTCCGTACTGACGGGCACGCCGCGTATGGGAGTACTCCCCTCCGCCCAAAGAACAGTACAGGGAACACCAAGGGAAGGTAAAGAAGAGGGTAAAGATTCCTCAAAAGAGCAGGTCAGGGGTGTTGATATGTAGTTGCCGCCGCTCAGGGGCGCCGGGGGTGGCGGGCCGCGGCCACCCTGGCGAGCACCTGCTCAAGCACCCGGCTGCCGGGCGGCATCCTCAGCGGCTCGTACGTCCAGGCGTGGCCCACCCAGGGATCGGCCAGGTGGTCGTCGGCGACCGGGGTGATCCGGAGCAGCGAGCGCCACAGCGGGTCGAGCACCGGCCCGTACTCGCCGGCGTCCTCGCGGTCCGCGACCATCAGCAGATGGACGCCGACCGAGGGCCCCTCGTCTGCGAGGTAACGCAGCTGGGTGACGGCCCGGTCGTCGAAGCCGTGCGGGAAGTCGTTGACGATCAGTAGCTGCTCGCCGGTGTCGAGGTCCGGCGGAAGCGAATCGGCGGCGCCGGCCCGGATCGCCATCTGCACCAGGTCGACGCGCCGGGTGAGCTGTGCCAGGACCGAGGCCACTCCCCCGGCTCCGGCGGCGGGCGGCCCGGCGAGGGCCCCGGATCCGACCAGGGGGGCGAGCGCTCCGGCCGCCGAGCCCGCGGGGTCGATGACATGGACGGAGAACTCGTCGGCCGGGTAGACGGCCAGCAGCCGGGCCGCGTGCGCGACCGCGTTCTCCATGGCCAGGCGGCGCAGTTGGGCGGTATCCATCAGGGCTGCGGCCTCGGAGGCCGTACGGCCGCTGTCGACCCAGATCCCGCGCTCCAGAGGGAGCCGGACCAGTAGCGGGATTCGCAGGTCGGGGCTCTCGGGCAGATGGAGGTCGCCGATGCGCAGCGCCATGGGGATCTCCATCGGGACGCGATAGGCGTGCCAGACGGGGTTGTCCCATCCCGCGTACGCGGCGGGGAGTGCGGGTTCCACGACTGCGGCCTCGGCGGCGAGTTGGGCGAGGTCGCGATCGAGGACCTCGCGGGCCCGGGCGGTCAGCTCGTCGCGCTTGGCGCGGGCCTGTTCGCGGGCCCGGTCGCCAGCGCCGCCGATCCGGTTGCGCGGGTCGGACAGGGTCCGGTCGAGCTCCTGGTCCATGCGGGACTCTGCGAAGTCGACGGCGCTGCGGTACGCGGCGGTGGTGCGGGCCAGGTCCTCGAACATGCCCCAGATCTGGTTGTAGAGGCGCTCCTCCATGGACCAGCCGGTCGCGTCCCCGGCGACGGGCCGGGCGGGGCGGCCCGGCTCGGCGGGCGGCGCGGTGAGAGGGGGCGGCGGGGGCGCGGATGCCTGGCGGCGCGGGTGCGCGTAGTCGATGGGGCCGCCCGTCGTGGCCGCGGACGGTGGAATGGTGGGCTCGGCGAGCGGCTCGGCGGGCTGGGCGGCCGTCGGCGGCGCGACGGGAGGCAGTCGGCCGTCCGAGGGCGGTACGGGGCCCGTGCCGTGACCGACCCGGTCGCCGTCCGGGGTGCGCGGCGGGGGCGGTGCGACCGAGCGGGCCATCGCGCGGGCGACGGCGTCCTGGATCGAGCGGGCCAGCTCGGCCGCCTGCGTCAGGCCCTGGTCGGCGAGCATGGCGGCGAGGCCGTCCACATAGCCCTGACCGACGGCGCGGACCTTCCAGGCGCCCTGGCGGCGGTAGAGCTCCAGGGCGGTGACCGCGGACTCGGTGTCCAGGCCGGTGAGGGTGAAGGTGGCGATCTCGCCGCCTTCGAGCCCGGTGACGGCGACGAACGGTGAGGCGACCGCGCCGAACCGGACCGGGCCGCCGACGCCCGTGGGCAGGGCCAGCAGCACGGTGACCCGGTGCACCGAAGCCGGCAGGGCATCGAGGTCCACGGCGAGCCGGTGGTCGGCAGCGGCCTGTCCGGACACCTTGAGCCCGGGCAGCTGGGGCGATCCCGGGTGGGCGACCCACTCGGTGCCGTGCACGGTGCCGTTCTCGTCGCCGAGCGTGGCACCGGCCACGACGGGCGTGCCGGCCGATACCCGGATCTCCAGACGGGTCTGGGGCAAGGTGTGGTTCTGCCCCCGGACCAGCTCGGCCGTCATTGCCCTGTCCCCTCGATGAGTTGCTGCTGCGTGGTGCGGTGTCGTGCGGTGCGCCCGCGATGTGGTGCAGCTCCCGGCGGCCGATGCCTCCGGGAGCTGCGCGTACCGATGTCGACCGGCTGGTCCGGCCGTGCCTACAGGTGCGGCAGGATCGCCGGCATCAGGTCCTGGAAGGTGCGGCCGTTGGCCGGGTTGCCGAGGGCGGTCATCTGCCACCCGTTCCCCGAACGGTGCACCTTCGCCATGATCTGGGCGGTGTACTGCCCGCCGCCGTCCAGCGTGTACCGGGCGAGCTCCTGGCCGTTGGTCTCGTCGACGATACGACAGAAGGCGTTCTGCACCTCCTGGAACGTCTGGCCGGTGAAGGAGTTCACCGTGAAGACGATCTGGTCGATGTGGACCGGCACCCGCTGCAGATCGACGAGGATCGCCTCGTCGTCGCCGCCCGAACCGGCGCCGCCGACCACGTTGTCCCCGGTGTGCCTGACCGAGCCGTCGTCACTGACGAGGTGCTGGAAGAAGACGACGTCGACCGGCCGCTTGTCGGCGAACAGCACCGCCGAGGCGTCCAGGTCGATCTCCCGGGTGCGTGAGCCGAACAGACCCCGGCGCGGCGCCGCCTGCCAGCCGAGCCCCATCCGTACCGCGGTCAGGGTCCCCCCGTCGCTCTTCTGCAGGTTGATGGCCTGACCCTTGGTCATATTGACCGTCACGCGCTGTCCCCTCTCCGCTGTCCCCGCAACCGTCCTTGCGCGGTCTTCCAGCACCCTACGCAGTCACACAACCGGCGTAGCGGATCCGGGCCGTTTTGTGTCGGTCCTGCAACACACCAGGTGCGGTGGAGTCAGGCCAGACCCGCCTCCCGCATCTGGCGCAGCTCCTTCTTCAACTCACCGACCTCGTCGCGCAGTCGGGCCGCCACTTCGAACTGCAGGTCGGCGGCGGCCGCCCGCATCCGGTCGGTCATCTCCTCGATGATTCCGGCGAGTTCGGTGGCGGGCCGGTCAGTGACCACCGCGCCGGCCTTCTTGGCTCCGGCCGCCTTTCCTGCCCTGCCCGCCTTGCCGCTGAGCGCGGGAACGGGCGCCTTGGCGGCCTTCCCCTGGCGGTAGCCGGTGCCGAGCAGCTCCTCGGTGTCGATCTCCTCGCGGGCGATTGTCGCGACGATGTCGTTGATCTTCTTGCGCAGCGGCTGGGGGTCGAGGCCGCGCTCGGTGTTGTAGGCGATCTGCTTCTCGCGACGGCGATTGGTCTCGTCGATGGCCTGCGCCATCGCCGGGGTGATCTTGTCCGCGTACATATGGACCTGCCCCGACACGTTACGGGCGGCGCGCCCGATGGTCTGGATCAGGGACGTCCCCGAGCGCAGGAAGCCCTGCTTGTCCGCGTCGAGGATGGCCACGAGCGACACCTCGGGCAGGTCGAGGCCCTCACGCAGGAGGTTGATGCCGACCAGGACGTCGTACTCCCCGGCCCGCAGTTCGCGGAGCAGCTCGATGCGGCGGAGCGTGTCGACGTCGCTGTGGAGATATCGGACCTGGATGCCCAGCTCCAGGAAGTAGTCCGTGAGATCCTCGGACATCTTCTTGGTGAGGGTGGTGACCAGGACCCGCTCGTCCTTCTCGGTGCGCTTGCGGATCTCGTGCACCAGGTCGTCGATCTGGCCCTCGGTGGGCTTGACGACGACCTCCGGGTCGACGAGGCCGGTGGGGCGGATGATCTGCTCCACGAACCCGTCGCCGCGGGACAGCTCGTACTTGCCCGGGGTGGCGGAGAGATAGACGGTCTGACCGATCCGCTCCGTGAACTCCTCCCACCTCAGGGGGCGGTTGTCGAGGGCGGACGGCAGCCGGAAGCCGTGGTCGACGAGGCTGCGCTTGCGGGAGGCGTCACCCTCGTACATCGCGCCGATCTGCGGCACGGTGACATGCGACTCGTCGATGACGAGCAGGAAGTCCTCGGGGAAGTAGTCGAGGAGGGTGTTGGGGGCGGTGCCGGGCTCGCGGCCGTCCATGTGCATCGAGTAGTTCTCGATGCCGGAGCAGGTGCCGATCTGGCGCATCATCTCGATGTCGTACGTGGTGCGCATCCGCAGCCGCTGGGCCTCCAGCAGCTTGCCCTGCTTCTCCAGCTCGTCGAGGCGCTCCTGCAGCTCCTGCTCGATGCCGTTGACCGCCTTCTCCATGCGCTCCGGGCCCGCCACGTAGTGGCTGGCGGGGAAGACGTAGAGCTCGCGGTCCTCGCTGATCACCTCGCCGGTGAGGGGATGGAGCGTGGAGAGCGCCTCGATCTCGTCGCCGAACATCTCGATGCGGACGGCGAGCTCCTCGTAGACCGGGAAGATCTCGATGGTGTCGCCGCGCACCCGGAAGGTGCCACGGGTGAACGCGATGTCGTTGCGCGTGTACTGGATCTCGACGAAGCGGCGCAGCAGCTGGTCGCGGTCGATCTCCTCCCCCACCGTGAGCGGGACCATGCGGTCCACGTACTCCTGCGGCGTACCGAGGCCGTAGATGCAGGAGACCGAGGCGACCACGATGACGTCGCGGCGGGTGAGCAGCGAGTTCGTCGCGGAGTGGCGCAGTCGCTCGACCTCGTCGTTGATCGACGAGTCCTTCTCGATGTAGGTGTCCGACTGCGGGATGTACGCCTCGGGCTGGTAGTAGTCGTAGTACGAGACGAAGTACTCGACGGCGTTGTTGGGGAGCAGCTCGCGAAACTCGTTCGCCAGCTGGGCGGCGAGCGTTTTGTTCGGCGCCATCACCAGGGTGGGGCGCTGCAGCTTCTCGATCATCCAGGCGGTGGTCGCCGACTTACCGGTGCCGGTCGCGCCGAGCAGCACGACATCCTTCTCACCTGCCCGGATACGCCGCTCCAGCTCGGCGATGGCAGCGGGCTGGTCACCGCTGGGCTGGTAGGGACTGACGACCTCGAAAGGCGCCACCGAACGTTCGATCTTCGAAACGGGCCGCATGCAACCACGGTACGACCCCCCACTGACAACCGGGCCCGGTCACCAGTCCCGGGGCGGCGGGGAGTCCCGGTGCCGCGACTGGAACGACGCCGGGTCGGCGTGGGTACCGAAGCGCGGGACCTGGCGCTGGACGGGGATGCCGGGGGGCCGACCGGCGCCGACGCCGTTCCGGGGGTCGTCCCAGTCCGGGGAACCCATCACCACCAGAGGATCGAACATGACGACCACCGCGGCGAGCAGGAGGAAGCAGGCCGGGCCGATCATGAGCGGGATCAGGGCCGAGATCGGCCCGCTGCCGGTCACGGAATCCGCGACGGCCGCGGGGTGCAAATGGACGCTGAGCGCGGCCATGCCCGTGTAGTGCATCCCGCTCACGGCCAGGCCCATCACCACGCTGGCGCCGAGGCTGGGCAGGAAGCCGTGGATGGAGACGGCCGACCACAGTGCGGTCGTGGAGGCGACCACGGCGATGACGACGGAAAGCGAAACGGTGAGCGTGTCGTACTCGAGCGTTCCCTGGAGGCGCATGCCGGCCATGCCGAGATAGTGCATGGTGGCCACGCCGAGTCCGGTGATGGTGCCGCCGGTGACCAGGGCCATGGAGGTGGCGCCCCGGTAGCCGACGATGAAGATGCCGATACCGACCATGACGATCGCGATGGCCAGGCTGGCGAACGTGATCGGGGCGTCGTAGCCGATCGAGGTCCCGTCGACGCTGAAGCCCATCATCGCGATGAAGTGCATCGTCCATATGCCGGAGCCGATGGAGGTGGCCCCGAGGGCGAGCCAGCCGGCCTTGAAGGAACGCTCGGTGCGCAGCGATCGCGTCGTGCAGCGCAGTCCGAGGGCCGCGCCGAGGCACGCCATGAGGAACGCCGCAATGGGCGTCACCACTCCATAGCTGAAACCGTCGATTATGCCCTGCATGCTCGTACGCCCTTCGAGGAAGCCCGGGTTCGGGGTGACCCTAAGGCGCAAGTCCCGGCAAACAAACAGAACAGCTGCATTTTATCGACATGGAAACCGGCCCGTGACTCCGTCCTGCCTGCCGCGTTCACGTGATGGCCACCCTTCGCCCGCCCCTCGTCGGGTGGCGGCTGTCACACCCGGCCCGTCCGTCACTCTGCCGCAAGGAGTACACGTGCACGCACGCACCGCAACCGTCTCCCTCACTGCCGCCGCCCTGCTGGGCATCGGCGCGCTGCTGCTTCCCACCCCCCATTTACCGGCCACGGACACCGGCTCGGCCACGGGAACGGAGACAGTGACCGGCATCCGGACGGTCGGCGCCCGGGCCACCGGGGCGCCCGCAGCGGCCCCGGTCGTCTTCGCCCACCGGGGCGCCTCGGCGTACGCGCCGGAGAACACCCTGGCCGCCGTCGACAGGGCCGACCGCCTCGGCTTCGACTGGGTGGAGAACGATGTCCAGCTCACCAGGGACGGTGTGCCGGTCGTCATCCACGACACCGGTCTGAAGCGGACCACCGACGTCGAGGACGTCTTCCCGGACCGTGCGCCGTGGGCGGTCAAGGACTTCACGGCCGCGGAGATCGCCCGGCTGGACGCGGGCAGCTGGTTCGGTGCGCGGTACACCGGGACCCGGGTCCCCACGCTCACGCAGTACCTGGACCGGATCGGGCGCAACCGGCAGAAGCTGCTGCTGGAGATCAAGAGCCCGGAGCTCTATCCGGGCATCGAGAAGGAGACCCTGCGGGTGCTGCGCCGGGCGGGGTGGCTCGACCGCGATCACGTCAGGAGCCGACTCGTGATCCAGAGCTTCGCCGCGGGCAGTCTGAAGAAGGTCCATCAGCAGCGTCCGGACGTCACCACCGGCTTCCTCGGCACCCCTGCGATCGCCGATCTGACGTCGTACGCGGCGTTCACCGACCAGATCAACCCGTCGTACACGTCGATCGGCGCCGGCTACGTCGCCGCTGTGCACGCGCGGAAGGGCGCGCACGGCAAGAAGCTCAGGGTCAACACCTGGACGGTCAACGATGCGGCGACCGCCGCGAAGGTGGACCTCCTCGGCGTGGACGGGATCATCACCAACACCCCTGATGTGGTGCGCAAGGCGACCGGCTGACGACCGGAGGGAGCATCCCGCCCCCCGTTGTCAGTGGCCGGCCGTACGGTGGATTCCATGAACAGCAACGGGGGTGCTGACGGAGGCGATGCCGGCGGCAGGGTCGAGTGGGCCGTCGTCGGGAGCGACATCGGGCCGCTGCTGCTTGCCGCGACCGACGCAGGGCTGGTGAGCGTGGTCTTCCACGCCGGGCCCGCCGTGCGGGACAGGGCGGTCGGGCAGTTGCGCACCCGTCTCGGGACGGAGCCGGTGGAGGCGCCCGGTTCCGGGCGCCTCGCCGAGCCGATACGCCAGCTCGCGGAGTACTTCGCCGGCTCGTTGCGGGAGTTCTCGCTCGACCTGGACTGGTCGCTGACTACGGGCTTCAACCGCCAGGTGCTCCGCGAGCTGGCGACGGGTGTGCCGTACGGAACAGTCGTCGGGTACGGGGACCTCGCCGAGCGGGCTGGGCAGCCGGGCGCGGCGCAGGCGGTCGGGGCGGCCATGGGGTCCAACCCACTGCCCGTGGTGGTGCCCTGTCACCGGGTGGTGGAGAGCGACGGCGGACTCGGCGGGTTCGGCGGCGGCCTGGAGACCAAGCGGCAGCTGCTGGCGCTGGAAGGGGTTCTGCCGCAGCCGCTGTTCTGAGCCCGCGTGCCCCGACCGGGCCGGAACCCGTTTTCGTACCCACCTGCGAGCTGGCACACTCCGTCAGTGACCAACACCCTCGATGCACCTGACTCCCCCGCCGGCCCCGGCGAACCGGGCGGACCCCCCACCGGGGCCGCACCCATCACAGCGGCGGAGCTGCCCGCTCTTCGGCGCAGGACGTCCGCGGTACTGATCGCCTCTCAGATCCTCGGCGGCCTCGGTGTGCCCATCGGTATCGCCCTGGCCCCCGTGCTGGCGACGAAAGTGAGCGGCTCCGAGGCGCTGTCCGGTCTCGCGCCGACCGCGTCGGTGACCGGCACGGCGCTGCTGTCGTTGCCGCTGGCCGCGCTGATGACCTCGCGGGGCCGACGCCCCGGACTCGTTCTCGCGTATCTGATCGGTGCGCTGGGCGCGGGCCTGGTGGTCGTGGCTGCCGTCGTGGACAGTTTCCCGTTGCTGCTGCTCGGCATGGCCGGATTCGGTGCCGGTTCGTCGGCCAATCTGCAGGCGCGGTTCGCCGCCGCCGACCTGGCCGAGCCGGACCGTCGCGGCCGGGCGATATCCACCGTCATCTGGGCCACCACGATCGGTTCGGTCCTCGGCCCCAACATCGCGGCTCCGGCGGGCCGGGTCTTCCGGTCCACGTCCATACCCGAGACGGCCGGACCGTTCCTCTGGGCTGCCGGGATCTTCCTGCTCGCCGCGGTGGTGGTCGCGGTGCTGCTGCGGCCCGATCCGCTGCTCACCGCGCGTGCGCTGGCCCCGCAGGACAGCCGGTCCGCGGGCGGCCGTTCGCTGCGGGCGGGCATCGCGGCGGTGCGGGCCTCGCCGATGGCCCGGCTGGCGCTGGTGACGGTGGCCGGATCGCACACCGCAATGGTGTCCATCATGGTGATGACCCCGGTCGATCTGGGTCACCACGGCGCGGACCTGCAACTGATCGGTCTGGTCATCAGCGGCCACATCGCGGGCATGTACGCGTTCTCACCGGTGATGGGCTGGCTCTCCGACCGCTTCGGACGGCTCACCGTGATCGGTCTGGCCGTCGGGCTGCTGTCCTGCGCCGCGCTGCTGGCCGGCACCGCCGGTCCCAGTCATGGCCAGACGGCCGCCGGTCTGTTCGTGCTCGGGCTCGGCTGGTCGGCGGGCCTGGTGGCCGGTTCGGCGCTCCTCACCGACTCCGTGCCGCAGCCCGCCCGCGCCGCCGTGCAGGGTCTGTCGGACCTGACCATGAACACGGCGGCGGGCATCGGCGGTGCGGTCGCCGGGGTGATCGTCTCCCAGGCGGGTTACGGCTGGCTGAACGCGGCCGGCGCCTGTCTGTTGCTGCCGATGGCGGCACTGGCGCTGCGCCGGGCGCTGTCCCGGCCCGCCACCACCTGACCGGGCCGCGGGACCGGACCACTTGGACCGGCCGGCGATTGGGGGGCGGCACCGGACCGCAGGCGCCCGCCGGGCAGGCGCCTGGTGCTCAGAGGCTGATGTGGTACGCCTTGCGCAGCGTCTCGTGCACGGTCCACGTCGTACGGTCGCCCTCGCGCAGGACGCAGGCGTCACCCGGGCCGATCTCCAGCGTCTCGCCGTCCTCGACCACGACGGTCGCACGCCCGCTGACGACCACGAACAGCTCGTTGGCCTCGGTGTCGGTGACCACGCCGGGCGTGATCTGCCAGATGCCCCGCAGCTGCTTGCCGTCCGGCGACTCCCAGAGCACCTTGCCGGTCACCACGGGCTCGCCCGAGACGATCTGCGCGGGGTCGAGCGGTTCCGGTTCGAGGTCGGCGTCCGGGATGTGCACGGCGAAGGAAGCGGGAACTTGATCAATTGTGGTCATGGTCGGTCACCCTAGCGACCGCGTCGGGACGTCGTGCCATCAGGACCGGCTGGAAGAAGCCCGGCCCGTCGTTCTCGTGCGAGTGCGCCGTCCGGTTGCTGCGGTGGTGTCGACGTGGTGCTCGTGGCGCGGACGTCGGCGTCGAGCGACGTGTCACGAAAGGGAAGGGAAGGTAAGGGCCCACAGTCGGCGGCTGTTCGGCTCCCGGGACACGTTTGAGGTCGGACCGCCCGCGACAGGGATGTGGACATGTCACCGAACGCGCCGCAGCGCACCCACCTGTACGCACCGGCCCTCTCCACCGAGGTACGGGAAGCTCTCGCCGCGCACCGCCCCGTCGTGGCACTGGAGTCGACGATCATCGCGCACGGTCTGCCGCGACCCCGGAATCTACGGGTCGCGGAAGAGCTGGAAGAGCTCGTACGGTCCGCGGGAGCTGTCCCCGCAACCATCGCCGTACTGAACGGAAGGGCCCATGTCGGCCTGGACAAGTCCGAGTTGGAGCGGGTCGCCGGAGATCCGACGATGCGGAAGCTCGGGCACCGGGACCTCGCTCCGGCGCTGGCGACGGGAGCGAGCGGGGCGACGACCGTGTCCGCGACGGCGTTCCTCGCGGCCCGCGCCGGGCTGCGCGTCTTCGCGACGGGCGGCCTCGGCGGTGTACACCGGGAGTGGACCGAGACCCAGGACGAGTCCGCGGATCTCCGGCTGCTCGCACGGACCGACATCACCGTGGTGTGTGCGGGCGTGAAGTCGATCCTGGACGTCCCCGCCACGCTGCAGCGCCTGGAGACGCTCGGGGTCGGAGTGCTCGGCTACCGCACGGAGCACTTCCCCGGCTTCTATCTCAGCAGTTCGGGGGAGCCGGTGGACTGGACGGTGCGCACGCCCGAGGAGGTCGCAGAAGTGATGCGGGCCGGGGACACGCTCGGCGGTCCCCCCACGGCGCTGATCGTCGCCAACCCCGTACCGCAGAAGGACCAGCTGGATCCCGCGCTGCACGACCGCGTACTGGCGGAGGCGCTGGACGCGTGCCGGGAGCGCGGCATCGTGGGCCAGGCCGTCACACCCTTCCTGCTCGACCATCTGATGCGGCAGACCGAAGGGGCGTCGCTGGAGGCCAACGTGGCGGCGGTACGCGGAAACGTATCGCTTGCGGCGCGGATCGCCATCTCCTGGGCCAGGATCCACGAGGGACCGCGGGAGCGGGACTCGGCAGGATCCCAGTGACCGGCGGCGGCCTTCTCGTCGTCGGGGACGTGGTCACGGACGTGGTGGCCCGCCATTTCTCGCCACTCGTCCACGGCACGGACACGGCGGCCCGGATCAGCACGCTGCCGGGCGGGGCCGGCGCCAATGCCGCCTGCTGGGCGGCGCGTTCGGGCTGTCGGGACGTGCGACTGGTGGCGCGGGTGGGCGCGGACTCCGCGGCCTGGCACGAGGATGTGCTGCGGCGGGCGGGGGTGCGTCCTCTGCTGGTGGTGGACGACGGGGCGCCGACCGCCACCGTCGTCGCGCTCGTCGACTCCGCGGCCGAACGCACCTTCCTCACCGACAGCGGCGCCGTGCTGCGCCTCTCCCCCGCCGACTGGTCGCCGTCCCTGCTCGACGGCATCGCACATCTGCATCTCTCCGGCTATCTCCTCTTCGCCGCGACGAGCCGCGCGACGGCCCTGCTCGCCCTGCGGGAGGCCCGGCGGCGGAACATCCCGGCGAGCGTGGATCCAGCCTCCGCGGGCTTCCTCGCCGAACTCGGCGTCGACACGTTCCTGACGGCCGTGGAGGGAGCGGAGCTGCTGCTGCCGAACGCGGACGAGGCCCGGCTGCTCACCGGACTCCCCGAACCGGCTGACGCCGCCGCCAAGCTGAGCCTGATGTTCCCTCGGGTCGTCGTCACCCTGGGCGAGGAGGGCGCCCTGCTCGCCGCCGGAGGGACGGTGACCGGACGCGTTCCGGCCGTTGCGGTGCGCGCAGCGGTGGACTCCACCGGGGCGGGCGACGCGTTCACCGGAGGATTCCTCGCGGCGCGGCTGGCAGGGGCGGACGAGGTCACGGCCGCGGCGGCGGGCTGCCGGTCGGGGGCCGAGGCGGTCGCCACGGTCGGCGGCCGACCCGGCGGGTGACCTACCCGCCCCCGGGCAACCCGGTCCAGGCGGGGTGGAGCGGATCGTCGGCCCGGACGACCGCGTCCGCACGCCCGGCGGGCTCCACCTCCTCCTCGTACCGCGCGAAAGCGGGCAGAGTCCACCGCTCGCTCTCCTCGGTGCGCCGCCGCAGCGCACCCGGCGAGAGCCGCAGATGGAGACTCAGGTCGAACGGGAACCAGTGACCGAGCAGCAACGGCCCGTGCATCACCAACACGCCGCCCTCAGGAAGGTGCTGATACGGGCTGCGGGTGGCCCGGTCCGTCACCGGGTCCCACAGATCGGGCAGCACCCGCCCGCTGCCGCCCGCCTCCAGCGGCCCGAAGACCTCACGCCAGAGAGCTCCCGTGTCGAACCAGCTGTCGACGTACGAGTCGGGGTCCTGCTTGCCGTACTCGTAACGCAGGCTCGCGGGGCGCAGGAACCCTTGGGTGGACACGACGAGCACGGCACGGCCACGGATCCGCAGCTCCTGGGCGAGACGCTCGGCCGGCTCCCCGGTGCGAGCGGCCGAAGCGCCGTCGACGCCGACCTTGAGCCACGGCCCGCCGTCGGACGGCTTCAGCCCGTCGGCGTACACGGCAAAGGTTTCGGCCAGCCGTTCCCAGGTGATCGCTTCGAATCGCACCCTGCCATCATCGCCCCCGGCGTCGGCGCGTCGGCGTCGGCCGTCCCACCAGCGGGGTGCCTCGTCATGGCCGGGCGGGGCGGCATGCGATCCCCCTGGTCCGGCGCGGGAGCCGGGGCACCATGCGCCGAGCGCCTGCAGCAGATCCTGCGCGAGGGCCGCACGGCGCGCCGGGACGAGACCGCCCGTGCTCGCCCTGTCCTACGCCTCCGGCCCCTCCCCGTCCATGGCCCTTCGCTCCTGTCCTCGTGCAGGGAGACGCTCGCCGGCCGGCGTCGGCGGCGGGCGAGCGTCACGCGCTAGTCACTTCTGCGCGCCGCAGTCCACCGCTTCGGCGTCGTCGGAGAGTGCGCTTCCCTCGGGCAGCAGATAGGACACCCAGAGCACGACCGGCTCGGTGCCCAGATTCCGACCGATGTGGCGGTGCTTGGCCCCGGACGGTTCGATGAACGAGGTGCCAGCGGGCGTCACCTCGACCGAGCAGTCGTCCAGTGTGCGCGTCAGCGTCCCCGACTTGACGACGGCGATCAGCTGGCCACTGTGGGTGTGCCAGCCGGTGGAGCCGCCCGGCTCCAGGGTGATCGTCCGGAAGGTCACGTCCGTACGGCCCTTCGGCGTCTTCACCTTCAGCTTGCCGACCGATGTGCCCTTCGCGACAACCGTGCCGCTCACCCCGCTGCCCGGGGTGGCGAGGGCCGCCGACGGTACGAAGCCGAGCGCCGCCACGCAGCCTCCGATGACCAGAGGCCGGCGCGCCAGCCCGTGCGCTCCCGCGACGGCCGCCGGGAGGAACGCCAGCGCCGCAGCCGCCGTGCCGACGCCGCCGCTCTCGATACCGGCCGCCTTCAACCGCCGCACGGCCCACAGCGAGTACGGGATGACAACGGTCGGCGCCGTGGCGACCCCCGGTGTGTAGCCGCGGTACGCCAGTGCCTGCGCCATGTGCACGATGCCGTGCAGCCCGAATCCGACCAGTACGGTCCGGAAGAACGGGCTGCGACCGCCGGTGCGCGCCCCGTCCGCCGACGCCGCCGCCATGACTCCGCCCATGATGCCGATGGCGACATTGACGTCCCGCTGCGAGAGTTCCATCCGCGCCCAGACCCGTTCGGGCACTCTCGGGAATCGCTTCCGGAGCCGCGGCCGGGCGGACCGCGCCCAGCCGGCCATGGTGGCCAGCTCCTCCAGATCGTTGGCCACCCAGGCGGCGAGCAGCCCCCAGGTCACCGCCTTGGAAACCGCGGTCTCCGCCATACCGGCCCCCCTGCGTCGCAGTACGATGACAGCACCTTACAACGCAACGTTGCGTTGCTTTTCTCTGGAGTGCCCATGGCCGCCGATCAGACCGTGAACCGCCGAACGGGCAAGGGCCCGCGTGCCGCCGAAGCGATCTTCGACACCACGCTGCGCCATCTCGCCGAACGCGGATACGCCCGTCTCACCATTGAGGCCGTCGCTCAGGACTCCGGGGTCAACAAGACGACGATCTACCGTTGGTGGCCCTCGAAGCCGGCGCTGCTACGGGCGGCCATGCTCCATGCCCGGGTCCTCGACATCGACATCCCCGATACGGGCAGTCTCCGCGGTGACCTGATCGCCCTCACCCAACAGATCGTCGGCCTGCTCACCGACGAGCGTACGGAACCGGTCGCCCGCGCCATGACCGCGGGCACCGGCCTGCCGGACGACGAACTCGCCGCGCTCACCCGCGACTTCTTCGCCGACCGGTTCTCCCGCGAGCAGCCGGTCTTCGCCCGCGCCGCCGCCCGTGGTGAACTCCCGAAGGACGCCGACCCGATGCTGCTGCTGGACCTGATCGCGGGGGCGGTCTGGATGCGGGTGCTGCTCCGCCGCGAACCGGTACCGCCGGACTTCGCCCGCGATGTCGTCGATGCCGTGCTGCCTCGCTGAGTGCGGCCCCGGCGTCGTGCTGCTGATCGCTGTCTTCGTCTGCCTGCGGAGCTGACAGACAGCCAGGGAGTCCGGGCGGAGCCGGTGTCAGCGGCCGAGCAGAGCCATGAGTGCGCCCACCGGGTCGGTGTCCGGCATCGCGCGGGGCCACCAGTCGTCCTTGTCCCGGTCCGATTCGTAGCCGTACCAACGGCCGTCGTGCCCGAAGCGGAGCTGAAGGATGCCGCCGGGGTGTGTGAGGTGGTTGCGCCAGGGGTGGAAGCGGGGGAAGTCGGCGGCTGCGAGCGCGGGGCGGGCCCGGTCGAAGGGACCGGCCGGGGGGTCCCAGGGAGTCTCCAGGACATCCAGCCCTTCGGCGCCGCCCTGGCGCCAGGCGGCGACGGCGCGGGCCAGGTCGGTGGTGGTGCGGCCGGTGGCGTAGGCGAGCTCGCGGTAGAGGGCGCGGGTGGTGGCGGTGAGCCCGGCGGTGGGGCGGGCGGCGGCCAGCCGGACGGCGTCCTGCCAGGGGGTGAGCCCGGCGAGCGGATCGTGTCCGGTGGTGAGGAGCGTGAGCGCGCGGGCCGCCGCGTCGGTGGCGAGGTGGTCGAGGGCGAGCGGGTCGCGGGCGCCGGGCAGTTCGGGGTACGAGGGCGGCTGGCCGGGATGCGCGGGTTCCGGGAGCGGGGAGGGCAGCGGCGGCAGGAATCGGTCGGCGAACGCTTCACGCGCCGGCACGGAGGGGGTGGCGGCGGCCGTGGGCCGTTCCCGGGCGGAGTGCGCGGCGTTGCGCCGGCCCAGCTCCTCCACGAGTTCGCGCTCACCCCGGCCGCGCAGCAGCAGGAGGACGAACGGGTCGGTGTCGAGCAGGCGGGCCATCTGGTAGCAGAGGGCGGCGACGTGCTTGCAGGGCCAGCCGTGGTCGGGGCAGGAGCAGCTCGGGTCGAGGTCGTCCGCGGCGGGCAGCAGTCCGGTGCCGGTCTCGGCCGCCGTGTCGACCAGTCCGTGCGGCATCTCCTTGGCGAGCAGCGCGGAGAGATGGCCGGGCCGCTCGGCGACGGCGTCGAGGAAGGTGTCCCAGCCGGCGTCGGTGAGGGTCCGCAGCCGCAGTTCGGTCCGGTACGGGCGGGGGCGGCTGCCCTGGACGTAGGCGACGACGCGGCCGGGAGTCACGGTGATCGCGGCGACATGGCCACTGTCCGCGTACGTACGGCCGCGGGCGAGGCGCCCCTCGTCCATCGACAGGGACTCCAGCGCCGCCACCCAGGACCGGCCCCACCAGCTGTCCGCGAACGGTGCGCCGCCGTCGGACGTGCGGGGCGGCACGGCGTCGAAGGTGCGCCTCAGGTCGTCGGGGCCCGGGCGGGCGCGGACATACGACGCGGGCCGGGAGCGGGGGCTCATGACGGCCTCCGGAGCGAGACGAGATCGGCGAGGTCACGGTCGCTGAGTTCGGTCAGCGCGGTCTCTCCGGTGCCGAGCACCGCGTCGGCCAGGGCCTGCTTGGCCGCCAGCATCTCGCCGATCCGGTCCTCGACGGTGCCTTCCGCGATCAGCCGGTGCACCTGGACGGGCTGGGTCTGGCCGATGCGGTACGCGCGGTCGGTGGCCTGCTCCTCGACCGCCGGGTTCCACCAGCGGTCGTAGTGGATGACGTGGGCGGCGCGGGTGAGGTTCAGTCCGGTGCCCGCCGCCTTGAGGGAGAGCAGGAAGACGGGTACCTCGCCGGACTGGAAGCGGTCCACCATCCGTTCCCGTTCGGCCACCGGCGTACCGCCGTGCAGGAGCTGGGACGGGACGGCGCGCGAGGCGAGGTGGGCGGAGAGGATCCGGGCCATCGTCACGTACTGGGTGAAGATCAGCACGGAGCCGTCCTCGGCGAGGATCGTGTCGAGGAGTTCGTCGAGCAGGGCGAGCTTGCCGGAGCGGCCGACGAGGCGGGTCGGCTCCTCCTTCAGGTACTGCGCGGGGTGGTTGCAGATCTGCTTGAGCGAGGCCAGCAGCTTCATGATCAGTCCGCGGCGGGCGATGCCTTCGGAGGCCTCGATGAACGCCATGGTCTCGCGTACCGCCGCCTCGTACAGCGTGGCCTGTTCGCGGGTGAGGAAGACGGGGTGGTCGGTCTCCGTCTTGGGCGGCAGCTCCGGGGCGATGCCCGGATCGGACTTCTTGCGGCGCAGCAGGAACGGCCTGACCAGCCGGGAGAGACGCTCGATCGCTTCCTCGTTCCCGAGTCCTGCCGCGGTGCCGGTGTTCTCGACGATCCGGGCGTGCCGGGCACGGAACGCCTTGAGGGGGCCGAGCAGCCCGGGGGTGGTCCAGTCGAGCAGGGCCCAGAGCTCGGAGAGGTTGTTCTCCACGGGGGTGCCGGTGAGGGCGATCCTGGCCGGGGCCGGGATGGTGCGCAGCGCCTTCGCGGTGGACGAGTGCGGATTCTTCACGTGCTGCGCCTCGTCGGCGACGACAAGTCCCCAGCTGTGCTGGGCGAGTTCGGCGGCGCTGGACCGCATCGTTCCGTACGTGGTGAGGACGAAGCCGTCGTCGGGGTCGTCGAGCGTGCGGTCGGCGCCGTGGAACCGGCGGACGGGAACCCCCGGGGCGAAGCGGTTGATCTCCCGGTGCCAGTTGCCCAGGAGGGAGGCGGGGCAGATCACCAGGGTGGGTGCGGGGTGCGCGCGGCGCAGATGCAGGGCGATGACGGTGATGGTCTTACCGAGTCCCATGTCGTCGGCGAGGCAGCCGCCGAGGCCGAGCGATGCCATCCGGTCGAGCCAGGCCAGGCCGCGCAGTTGGTAGTCGCGGAGCGTGGCGTCCAGCCCGGGCGGCGGCTCGATGGTGGCGTCGTCGGCGAGGATGCGGGTGCGGAGTTCGGCGAGGGCACCGGCGGGCATCGCCTCGACCTGTTCGCCGTCCACCTCCGCGCTGCCGGTCAGCGCGACGGCGAGGGCGTCCACCGGGTCGAGCAGGCCGAGCTCACGCTTGCGTGCCTTGCGTACGAGCGCGGGGTCGACGACGACCCACTGGTCCCGCAGGCGCACCACCGGGCGGTGGGCCTCCGCGAGGATGTCCATCTCCCGCTCGGTGAGCTGCTCGTCGCCCAGCGACAGCTGCCAGTTGAAGGAGAAGAGCTGCTCGGCGTCGAAGAACGAGGTGCCGTCGGTGGCCGAGCCGGGCGCGGGCCGTACGACGGCGGCGGCCGTGAGGGAGCGGACGAGTTCGCGCGGCCAGTGGATGCTCACGCCTGCCGCCGCCAGCCGCGCCCCGGCGTCGCTCAGCAGCTCGTACAGCTCGTCCTCGGTGAGGGCGAGCACGTCGGGGACCGGCAGGTCCAGCAGCCGTTCCAGCGGCGCCCAGACGCGGGCGGCGCGGCGCAGTGCGAGCACGGCGTCGATCCTGGCCCGCGGCCCGAACGGTTCTCCGCCACCGCCGTTCCACAGTGCGGCGGCGTCGATGACGTACGTCGGGTCGGCCAGGCTGTGCACCTGCGTGATCGCCGCGGCGGCATGCCGCGCGGCGCCGCGGTGGATGTCCGCGGTGTCTTCGGTGGAATCGTCGGCGCCGGGGCCGCCGTACGTGTCGGCGGTGTCGAAGAGTTCGTACGCCGACAGGTCGAGCCGGAGCGACACCCGCACCCCCGCGTCCAGACCGGCAGCGACCTCGGCGGCCCAGTCACGGGCGCGGGGCAGATGCTGGGCCTCGCGGGCCGCGAAGGGGGACCCCATCGCGTACGCCGCCGCGGGTGTCCGGGGCAGGGTGTCGGCGACCGCGTCGAGGAACGCACCGACCAGCGACTCGGGGTCCGGGAGCTGAAGCGGTGTGCGGTCCGGGAGCGGGACGGCATGTGCCTCGGGCGGCATGGCAGCGGCGATCGCGCGCAGATGGGCGATGTCCTCGGCGTCGCGCGGACCGGCCCGCCAGGCGTCGTGGTCCTCGGCCGTCAGACCGGGGACCAGCCGGCCGCGCGCCACCAGGTTGAGCCCCTGGAGTGCGGCCGCTCCCCAGCAGCGGGCGGCCGGATGAGCGGACTGCCGGTGCCGGGTGCGGACCAGCAGGGGCAGGGCGTCGGCGACGGGCAGCAGGACGGCGGGCACGGCGCGGACACGGACCTCACCCTGCTGCCCGTGACGTCGCACGACCGTGATCTCGGCGCCCTCGGCCGGCCCGGCCGGCTCGACCTCCGGAAGCGGACCGTCGTCCGGGTCCCAGAAGGCGACTCGCCCGTCCCGCGGCAGCGGGGCGGGCAGGAAAACGACAGCGCACCGCAGGAAGCGAGCCATGGCCGCGTCCTGCGCGTCCTGTTGCACACGTCCTGCCGAGGTCATCGCACCCCTCCCGTCCCGCGCTCGATCGTCTGATCTCACTGACTCCGCGAGTCTAGGCGGGGGGTCTGACAACCGGCCCTCGGCCGGCATTCGCTCAGGTCAGTGCCTGGCGAGTGGCTTCGGGCGGGCGACCCGCGTGGGCCCGGAGGCCACCGGCGCGGCGGCAGGTGCAGGCGGAGGCGGAGGCGCGGCCGCAGGCACCACGGGCGGCATCTGTTGCGGCTGCGGCTCCGGCTGCGGTTGTTGTTGCTGCGGCGGCTGCGGTTGTTGTTGCGGTTGCTGCTGCACCTGTCCGGGCTGCTGCGCCCGCTCCAGGAAGCGGAGCAGTTCCACCGGGAACGGCAGCACCAGTGTGGAGTTCTTCTCCGCCGCGACCGCGACCACGGTCTGCAGCAGTCGCAGCTGCAGCGCGGCCGGCTGGGCGGACATCTGGGCGGCCGCTTCGGCCAGTTTCTTCGATGCCTGCAGCTCCGCGTCCGCGTTGATGACCCGCGCGCGCCGCTCGCGGTCGGCCTCGGCCTGGCGCGCCATGGAGCGCTTCATCGTCTCCGGCAGCGATACGTCCTTGATCTCCACCCGGTCGATCTGGACGCCCCAGCCCACCGCAGGGCTGTCGATCATGAGCTCCAGTCCCTGGTTCAGCTTCTCCCGGTTGGACAGCAGGTCGTCGAGGTCGCTCTTGCCGATGATCGACCGCAGGGATGTCTGCGCCATCTGCGACACCGCGAACCGGTAGTCCTCGACCTCCACGATCGCGCTCGCCGCGTCGACCACCTTGAAGTAGATGACCGCATCCACCCGCACCGTCACGTTGTCCCTCGTGATGCCGTCCTGCGCGGGCACGGGCATCGTCACGATCTGCATATTGACCTTCCGCAGCCGCTCGATGCCGGGAAGGATCATGGTGAATCCGGGGCCGCGCACATCGTTGCGCAGCCTGCCGAGCCGCAGCACGACGCCCCGTTCGTACTGCTTCACGACCCGCGCAGCGGCCATCGCGTAGACCACGCCCACGGACGCCGTCGCCGCCATCGCGACCACCAGTTCTTCGACCATGACGGCCCCCTGAAAGCCGGAAATGCCTGATTCGCGCCGTTATTACCACGGTATGCCCATTAAGTACACCGGGCGAACCCCGACCCACGGGATGATCACCCGGCAGGCCCCGCACCGGATGCCGGGGCGGCCGGGAGAGGGCAGGGTGACCATCGTCAGCACCTGATGTACGGACGAGCCGGACGAGACAGACGAGGACCCGCCCATGCCCGTGATCGATCAACGACGCCGCCGTCTCGGCATCGCAGCCGGGACCGCGCTCCTGACCCTCACCGTCGCCGGCTGTTCCGGCCTCGGTCGCACCGCGGTCGGGCCGGTCACCTACGTCACCGAGCGGGATGCCGTGATCATGTTGAACAGCCCCTCGGTGAAGGGCTGCCACCGGCTCTTTCCGGGTGCCAAAGCAGTGAGGAACGGGACCCTGATCGACATCATCCTGTACCGGACACGAGACTGCACGGGCCCGGGGACGACGTATCTCGCCACCACGTTCACCGATGTGAACGCAGCGACCTCCCTCCCCTGGCGCAGCTTCAGCACGGTCCACTGACCACGGTGGCGGCGAGCCGCCGCAGCCCGGCACCGAGGCGCATCCGCGGGACGCTCTCCGGTGCCGTGCTGCGGCAGTGCACGTACGGAGGCCCGCTCGCCCTACGCGCGCCTGCGGATGAGCGCGACCAGCCGTGCCGTTCTGTCCCGCTGCTCCCGGGCGATCAGGACGACCAGCCCGATGAGCAGTGCGGGCATGATCGCGTTCACCGGGTCGAGCAGCGTCAGTTGGACGATGGAGGCGCCGGCCAGCAGTCCGGCGAAGGCCATCGCCGCGACGCCGGACAGCAGGGGTACCAGCAGGGCGATGGCGCCTGCCATCTCCAGGGCGCCGATGAGGTACATCGCACCATGGCTCCAGCCCATGCGGTCGAAGGACTCGATCGCGGTTTCATGGGCGATCAGCTTGGCGAACGCGCTGAAGGCGAAGAACAGGGCGAGTACGACCCGCGCGACGGTCAGCGCGACCGCACCGCGGCTGCGTGCCGTGTTCTCCGTCGTGGCGTCAGTGGTCGTCGTGTTCGTCGCCGTCGTGATCTCGGACATCGGGGTCTCCTCGAAGAAGCGTCGCGTGGTGTCGCGTACACAGGGATAGACTCCGCCGCCGTCCGAAACTCATCGCATCTCCCGCGCCTGGGGTCCTTCGTTCGGATCAGGCCGGATCAGACCCCGCGAGCCCGGCCTGATCCAAACATATGCAGCCGAACGAACGGCCGTTGGGCGCGGTTCCCGGCACGCGGCGCCCTCCCGCGCCGGGCTCCTCGCCGCCCGGTGTCCGTCAGCACCCCGGATAGCGCTCCTGCGGCCACGCCACCGCCTGCTCGAACTCCAGGCACAGATCATCCGCCAGCTCGGCGATCACGGCCCGTCCCTCCGTCAGCACGAGCCAGGAAGACGGGAGTTGCACGTCACCGTGGTGGGCGCCGAGCAGATTGCCGCAGACCGATCCGGTGGAGTCGCTGTCGCCCGAGTGGTTGACCGAGAGCAACAGCGACTCCGCCACCTCGTCGGCGCCGGGCAGCACCAGGGCGCAGTACACGGCGATGGCGAGGGCCTCCTCGGCCACCCAGCCCGCCCCCAGCGACTCCACCTTCTCGGCGGTCGGCGCCCCCTGCGCGGCCAGGTCGACGGCCGCGCGCAGCACCGCCGTCGTCTCCTCGTGTCCCGGGTGGCGGGCCAGCAGCTCCATGGCGCGCAGCACGGCGCCCGCCATCGAGTCGCCCTCCAGCAGATGGGCGATGATCGCGGCGAGGGCCCCGGCGGCGAACGCACCGGTCGGATGCCCATGGGTGATCTGGGCACAGCGGGCGGCGAGCGCGAAGCCGGTCGCCGCTCCCTCGCCGATCAGGCCGAAGGGCGCGGACCGCATCACCGTGCCGCACCCCTTGGACCCGGTGTTGACCGGACCCGGCAGGCCGATCGGTCCCGTCGGGCCGGGGATGTGGCCGGCCGCGAGTCCGGTGAGGCAGGCGTTGCCGGGGGCCCGGCGGGCGTACAGGAAGCGCTGCTGCCGCAGCCACCCGGTCCGTACGAGGTCGTCCCCGCCGCGGGCGGGCGGTGCCGGATGGTTCTGGGTGTCGAGCCAGCGCAGATAGGCGTTGCGGACCATCGCGGTCTCGGCGCCGCCTATCCCCTTCGACATGGCCCGGGAGTGCGCCCTGATCAGCCCTTCCGCGGTGAACAGGGTCATCTGCGTGTCGTCGGTGACCCGGCCGACGACCCCGTCCCCGTCCGCGACAGGTCCCAGGACACCCTGCTCCCCGTACGCCCGGCGGATACCGGAGAGCGACAGGAATTCCACCGGGTTTCCCAGGGCGTCCCCGATCGCACCGCCGAGCAGCGACCCGCGGACCCGGGCCCGGCTGGTGGCGCTGTGCCCCCATGATGTGCCGTTCACGGACGGTCCCCCACATTCTGTCGTCGTCGTTACTCAAAACCGCCGCCGCGGGTCCATCCTGGGAGGAGAGGCGATCACCATGCGTACCGGTAATGAACCGATGACCGCACGTAGTCCGCTGCGCCTGCGGCTGTGCCTGAGTCTATGGGGCATGGCCTGGGCGGTCTTCGGCCTGACAGCCTTCAGCCTGGTCGACCGCCCGGGTTGGGCCGCGGCCTGCGGTCTGCTCCTTCTGCTGACGCTGGTGGATCTGGCAGTGATCGTCCACCACATCCACCAGGGCCCGCACTACCAGCCGGGCCGCAACATCCCCCCGTACGAACCGGACCACGGTGGACGCGGCCGGTACGGGCACTGACCTCCGGGTCCCGGCGCGGGGCTCCCCCATCAGGGACAGGAAGCAGGGACAGGTCAGTAGGGGCAGACGTCGATGCCGCACAGCCCCGGCCCGCGTACGGGCACGCCTGCGTCACCGCTCCGCAGGACCGGTTCCGGCCCCGATCAAAGCCACGGAGGGCCCGTCCTGAGAGCCGTCATCCTCATGGACAGGACCGTGGCGTCAGCCGTCCGTGCCGAAGCGGGCCGCCCGCAGATACTCCGGGTTCGGGTCGAGTGCGGCGGCCAGCCGGAAGTGACGCACGGCCGGTTCCGAACGGCCGGAGCGCTGGAAGGTACGGGCCAGCGCGAAGTGCGCGAACGCGTTGTCCGGTTCGCGCTCCAGGACGAGTTCGAATTCCAGCTCGGCCGGGCGCAGTTGAGCGGCGGCGAAGAAGGCGCGTGCGCGCAGCAGACGGGCGGCCGTGTTCTCCGGATGGGCCGCGATCACCGAGTCCAGCAGTTTGACCGCGCCCCGCGGGTCGCGCGCGGCCAGCAGGCGTTCGGCCGCGCGGAAGTCGATGACATGGGTTTCCGGGGTCCTCTCGGGCACGGTCGCATCCTTCCCTTCGTCAACGCGTTTCCAACGTCCGGCCGGGTGCCGGTATTCCGGTCGGTGGACCGGTCCCGCGGCGGCCCGCCGTGTCAGTCCCGTCCGGAGGCGGCAGCGGCCCGCTGCGTCAGTTCCTCCCAGACCTTGCGGACCTGTGACTCCAGCGCCTCCAGTGGTCCGTCGTTGTCGACGATCAGATCGGCGACGGCCCGTCGCTGCTCGCGGGTGGCCTGCGCGGCCATCCGGGCGCGGGCCTCGGGCTCCGTCATGCCGCGCAGCCGTACGAGCCGGTCGAGCTGGGTCCCGGGGGCGGCGTCCACGACGACGACCAGGTCGTAGAGCGGGGCGAGTCCGTTCTCGGTGAGGAGGGGGACGTCGTGGACGACGACGGAGTCGGGGCCCGCCGCCCGCTCCAGTTCGGCGGAGCGGGCGCCGACCAGCGGGTGGACGATCGCGTTGAGCGTGGCGAGCCGGTCGGCGTCGGAGAAGACGATGGAGCCGAGCTTCGGCCGGTCCAGGGTGCCGTCGGCGGTGAGGATGCCATCGCCGAAGGCCTCGACGACGGCCGCGAGTCCGGGGGTTCCGGGCTCGACGACCTCGCGCGCGATCCGGTCGGCGTCGATCAGTACCGCTCCGTACGAGACGAGCAGTCGTGACACTTCGCTCTTGCCGGCGCCGATTCCGCCGGTCAGGCCCACTTTCAGCATGGTCGAGAGATTAGCCCCGCCTCCGGGCGCGGTCATGGCCCGGTCACGCCGTCCGGGCCGGCGGTCAGCCGTCGCCCTCCCGCTCGGCGAGGAACCGTTCGAATTCGAGGCCGATCTCGTCGGCGGACGGCAGGTCGACCGGTTCCGCGACCAGGTTGCCGCGCGTCCCGGAGCCCGCGAGCGCGTCGTACTGGTGCTCAAGCCCCTCGACGAGCGAGACGAGCTCCTCGTCTCCCTGGTCGATCTGGCGGTCGATCTCCGTCTGCGTGCGGTGGGCCTCTGTGCGCAGGGAGTGCGCGATGCCCGGCAGGACCAGGCCGGTCGCGGCCGTGATCGCCTCCAGTGCGGTGAGCGCGGCGTCCGGGTACGCGGCGCGTGCGACGTAGTGCGGCACATGGGCGGCGACGCCGAGGACGTCGTGTCCGGCCTCCATCAGCCGGTACTCCACCAGTGCCTCGGCGGAGCCGGGGACCTGTGCCTCGTCGAAGGGGCTGCGGTGGCCGGGCATCAGGTCCGTGCGGTTGCCGTGCGGCGTGATGCCGACCGGCCGGGTGTGCGGGACGCCCATCGGGATGCCGTGGAAGTTGACGGCGAGACGCACCCCCAGCCGCTCGACGATCTGCTCGACGGCGGAGGCGAACCTCTCCCACTCCACATCCGGCTCGGGCCCGGACAGCAGCAGGAAGGGCGCCCCGGTGGCGTCCTGGACCACCCGGACGTCCAGCGTCGGGGTCTCGTACGCCGCCCAGCGGTCACGCCGGAAGGTCAGCAGCGGGCGCCGTGCGCGGTAGTCGACGAGCCGGTCGTGGTCGAAGCGGGCCACGACCTGGTGCGGCAGTGTCCCGAGGAGGCCGTCCACGATCTGCTCGCCGGTCTCACCCGCGTCGATGTACCCCTCGAAGTGGTAGAGCATGACCAGGCCGGCCGACTCCTGGGCGAGCGCCATGTCGACGACGGCCAGGCCCTTCGGCTCCCATTCGTACAAACTCTGCGGATCAGGCACGGTTACCGCTCCTCCTCGTATTCCCAGGGAAGAACGCCCGGCGGGACACAGGCATTCCCAGCCTGTGCCCTTTCACAGGGTGGTTACGCCAGAACGCGCGTGTGCAGTGCGGCGACCACCTTCCGTGCGGAGGTGAACGCTCCGTGCTGCCAGGCATCGGTGTGGCCGAGGTAGTCACCGGCGAAGTGGACGCGGCCCGCAGCCTGGTTGAGGGGCGCGAAGGCAGGGGCCGTCGGGGCCGCCGGACAGGGAGTGCCAGGCGGCCTCCAGGTGCGGGGTCTGGCGCCAGTGGTAGGAGAACGACTGCCCGACCACCGTCCACAGCAGCAACACGGTCACCGGCGGCAAGGGCCTGACCAACATCACGGCACCCCGTAGAACCGGACCCCGGACACGAGTGAGGCCCGCTCCCCGAGGGGAGCGGGCCTCACTTGTCAGCTACTGCAGCCGATGACCGGCCGGAGGGTCAGAGCGTCAGCTCTGGCCGCCCGCCAGCTTCTCGCGCAGGGCAGCCAGGGCCTCGTCCGACGCCAGGGCGCCGGAGGTGTCCGCGGACTCCGAGGAGTACGAGCCGCCGCCGGCACCGGAGGCAGCCGGGGCACCACCGGCCGGGGCAGCAGCGCCCTCGGCAGCAGCGGCCTCGTCGGCCTCGCGGGACTTGATGACCTGGGCGCGGTGCTGCTCGAAGCGCTCCTGCGCCTCGGCGTACTGCGTCTCCCACACCTCGCGCTGGGTCTCGTAGCCCTCGAGCCAGTCGTTGGTCTCGGGGTCGAAGCCCTCGGGGTAGATGTAGTTGCCCTGGTCGTCGTAGGACGCGGCCATGCCGTACAGGGTCGGGTCGAACTCGACCGAGGCGGCGTCGGCGCCGAACGCCTCGTTGGCCTGCTTCAGCGAGAGGCTGATGCGACGGCGCTCGAGGTCGATGTCGATGACCTTGACGAAGATCTCGTCGTTGACCTGGACGACCTGCTCCGGGATCTCCACGTGGCGCTCGGCCAGCTCGGAGATGTGGACCAGACCCTCGATGCCCTCGTCGACGCGCACGAACGCACCGAACGGAACGAGCTTCGTGACCTTACCGGGAACGACCTGCCCGATCTGGTGCGTACGGGCGAACTGCTGCCACGGGTCTTCCTGCGTCGCCTTGAGCGACAGCGAGACGCGCTCGCGGTCCATGTCGACGTCGAGAACCTCGACGGTGACTTCCTGGCCGACCTCGACAACCTCGGAGGGGTGGTCGATGTGCTTCCAGGACAGCTCGGAGACGTGCACGAGACCGTCGACGCCACCGAGGTCCACGAAGGCACCGAAGTTGACGATCGAGGAGACGACGCCGGAGCGGACCTGACCCTTCTGCAGGGTCGTGAGGAAGGTCTGACGGACCTCGCTCTGGGTCTGCTCGAGCCAGGCACGGCGGGACAGGACCACGTTGTTGCGGTTCTTGTCCAGCTCGATGATCTTGGCCTCGAGCTCCTTGCCCACGTAGGGCTGAAGGTCGCGGACACGACGCATCTCGACGAGCGACGCGGGAAGGAAGCCGCGGAGGCCGATGTCGAGGATGAGACCACCCTTGACGACCTCGATGACGGTACCGGTGACGATGCCGTCTTCTTCCTTGATCTTCTCGATGGTGCCCCAGGCACGCTCGTACTGAGCGCGCTTCTTCGAGAGGATCAGGCGGCCTTCCTTGTCCTCCTTCTGGAGAACCAGGGCCTCGATCTCGTCGCCGACCTTGACGACCTCGTTCGGGTCGACGTCGTGCTTGATCGAGAGCTCGCGGCTCGGGATGACGCCTTCGGTCTTGTAACCGATGTCGAGGAGAACCTCGTCCCGGTCAACCTTGACGATGACACCGTCAACGATGTCGCCGTCGTTGAAGTACTTGATCGTCTCGTCGATCGCCGCGAGGAACGCGTCCGCGTCGCCGATGTCGTTGACCGCAACCTGCGGAGTGGTGGCGGTGGTCTCGGTGCTGCTCGTCATGTGGGAAAGGGCTCCGGTACGGACAGTGAGTCGTAGGTACTGCTACGCCGAGAGCCCGTATCGCCTCTGCAGAAGCCGGACAGCCGAGGAAGCACCCGACCCGGCGAGCCGGAGGCGCCTCGTGAACCGAGGGGACATGCAACAGACGCAAGCGCGGCCTGCTAGGTCTGAGGCGCGCAGGCTCGCAACGCAACTTGTAGCATACGGGGGCAGCCGGGCAGGGTCAATGCGCGAAGGCGCACACGGGGGACACAGGGGCCCATACCCGGCACAATTCAGGTCCCCCGAGGCCACATCGGTCCCGGCCGTGTTGCGTGGGTACGGTTCCGTACTCACAGGTACCCCTAGGTACGTACCGCGTGCGGCGGGGTGAAGGCAAACTACAACGACGGACACGATGAGCCAAGAGATCTACACCACCGAACCGGAAGCGACCCGCCGCAGCGCCGGCGAAGCGGAGAGCAGCCGGGCAAGTCGCGGCTGGTGGGACCGGAACGCCGACGAGTACCAGAGCGACCACGGCGCCTTTCTCGGCGACGACCGGTTCGTCTGGGGCCCGGAGGGTCTCGACGAGGCCGAGGCCGGCCTGCTCGGCCCCGCGGAGTCGCTGAGCGGCCTGGACATCCTGGAGATCGGTGCGGGCGCGGCGCAGTGCTCGCGCTGGCTGGCCGCCCAGGGTGCCCGTGCCGTCGCCCTCGACCTCTCCCACCGCCAGCTCCAGCACGCGCTGCGGATCGGCGACGAGGTCCCGCTGGTGGAGGCGGACGCCGGAGTGCTGCCGTTCCGGGACGGCTCCTTCGACCTGGCCTGCTCCGCCTATGGCGCGGTGCCGTTCGTCGCCGACCCCGTACAGGTCTTCCGCGAGGTGCACCGGGTGCTGCGCCCGGGGGGCCGCTGGGTCTTCTCGGTGACGCATCCGATCCGCTGGGCGTTCCCGGACGAGCCCGGGCCCGAAGGCCTGTCCGTCGCGGCCTCCTACTTCGACCGCACCCCGTACGTCGAGCAGGACGAGCAGGGCAACGCCGTGTACGTCGAGCACCACCGGACCGTGGGCGACCGGGTGCGGGACGTGGTGGCCGGCGGGTTCCGCCTGGTCGACCTGGTCGAGCCGGAGTGGCCCGACTGGAACCACCAGGAGTGGGGCGGCTGGTCCCCGCTGCGCGGAAACCTGATCCCGGGCACCGCAGTCTTCGTCTGCGTACGGGACTGAGCTCCGGCCGGCACGGCTGAGAGCCTGTCGGGTGACCTTCGATCGGAAAGCGGACGCGGTCTGGTGCGTGCGATTCCAAGGCGCCGGAAGGCCCTCGGATGAGGTCTCCCCTGCTCGAACGAAGCTGAGAGCTTGGGGAAGGAGCTACCAGGGCATTTCGGCAACGCGGGAAGCGTGCGTGCCAGGGCGTGGCCGCCCGATCAGAGGTCACCCGACAGGCTCTGAGCCCTGGTCGTACGCGACCGGCCGCTCCCGCCGTACGGGCCCGGGCACCCGTCGTACGACACTGGGGGCGTGATCCGTACCGACGCCCTCGACCGGCTGCCCGTCCGTACCGCCGTGCCCGCGCTCCGGCAGGCGCTCGACGACCGGGGTGTCGCGGTGCTCTGCGCACCGCCCGGCACCGGCAAGACGACGCTGGTCCCGCTGGTCCTCGCCGGCCTGGTCGGCGACGGCCCCGCGCGCCGCGTGGTGGTCGCCGAACCACGCCGGATCGCGGCCCGCGCGGCGGCCCGGCGCATGGCGTGGCTCCTCGGGGAGCAGACCGGGGAGCGGGTGGGGTTCACGGTCCGCGGGGAGCGTGTGGTGGGGCGCGACACGGTGGTGGAGGTGGTGACCACCGGTGTGCTCCTGCAACGGCTCCAGCGCGACCAGGAGCTCGCCGGGGTCGATGCGGTGATCATCGACGAGTGTCATGAACGGCATCTGGACGCGGACACGGTCGCCGCCTTCCTCCTCGACGTACGGGAGGCGATCCGGCCCGATCTGCGGCTGGTCGCCGCGTCGGCGACGACGGACGCGGAGGGGTGGGCGCGACTGCTCGGCGATGCGCCGGTGATCGAGGCGCAGGGCGTGTCGCACCCGGTGGAGGTGGTGTGGGCGCCGCCGGTGAAGCCGGTCGGGCCGCCGCACGGGATGCGGGTCGACCCGGCTCTGCTGACGCATGTCGCCTCGGTGGTGCGCCGGGCGCTCGCCGAGCGGGACGGCGACGTGCTCTGCTTCCTGCCCGGGGTCGGTGAGATCGGCCGGGTGGCGGGACAGCTGGCGGGGGTGCCCGCGGAGGTGCTGCAGGTGCACGGGCGGGCACCGGCGGCGGTGCAGGACGCGGTGCTGGCGGGCTCGTCCGAGGGGCGCCGGGTGGTGCTGGCGACCTCCGTCGCGGAGTCGTCGCTGACGGTGCCGGGGGTGCGGATCGTCGTCGACTCGGGCCTGGCCAGGGAGCCGCGTACCGATCATGCCCGCGGACTGAGTGCGCTGACGACCGTGCGGGCCTCGCAGGCCACCGGGAGGCAGCGGGCGGGCCGGGCGGGGCGTGAGGCGCCGGGCGCGGTGTACCGGTGCTGGGAACAGGCGGAGGACGGGCGGCTCGCCCGGTTCCCGTCACCGGAGATCAAGGTGGCCGATCTGGCGGCGTTCGCCCTGCAGGCGGCCTGCTGGGGCGATCCGGACGCGTCGGGGCTGGCGCTGCTCGACGCGCCGCCCGCCGGTGCGATGGGGGCGGCCCGCGAGGTCCTGACGGCCGTCGGCGCGGTGGACGCGGTCGGCCGGGTGACCGACCGGGGCGTACGGATGTCGCGGCTCGGCCTGCATCCGCGGCTCGCCCGTGCGCTGCTGGACGGCGCGGCCGAGGTGGGCGGGCGCCGGGCGGCGGAGGTGGTGGCGCTGCTGAGCGAGGAGCCGCCGCGGGAGTACGGGGACGACCTGGCGGCGGCGCTGCGTACCGCCCGGCGGGGCGGCGACGGCTACGCGGCTCGCTGGCGGCAGGAGGTACGGCGGCTGTCGTCGTCCCTGGAAGGCGCCCGCGACGGTTCCGGCACGGACGATGCCGCCGTCGGCCTGGTGGCCGCGCTGGCGTTCCCGGAGCGGGTGGCGCGGGCCCGCGGCGAAGGAACGTTCCTGATGGCGTCGGGGACGGGCGCGGAGCTGCGGGACGGGTCGCGGCTGCGCAGCGCACCCTGGCTGGCCGTCGCAGTCGCGGACCGCCCGGCGCACGCGGCGTCCGCACGGGTGCGGCTCGCAGCCGTCATCGACGAGGACACGGCGCGGCTTGCCGCCGGGCATCTGCGGTTCGCGGGCGAGGAGGTCCGGTGGGACGGCCAGGACGTGGTGGCCCGCTCCGTGGAACGCCTGGGCGCTGTCGAACTGTCCGTGCGCGCGCTGAAGCAGCCGGACCCCGCGCTGGTGCGGGCAGCGCTCGTCGACGGGTTGCGGCGCGAGGGGCTCGGCCTGCTGCGCTGGACCCGGGAGACCGAGCAGCTGCGCGAGCGGCTCACCTTCCTGCACCGGGAGCTGGGGGTCCCGTGGCCCGATGTGTCGGACGCTGCGCTGCTGTCGCGTACCGAGGAATGGCTGGAGCCCGAGTTGTCACGGGCCCGGCGCCGCTCCGACCTGGCCCGCATCGACGCCGGGCAGGCGTTGCGGCGGCTCCTGCCATGGGCGACGGGCGAGGCGGCCCGGCTGGACGAGCTGGCGCCCGAGCGGATCGAGGTGCCGAGCGGGTCCCGGATCCGGGTCGAGTACGGCGGGGCGCAGCCCGTGCTCGCGGTGAAGCTCCAGGAGCTGTTCGGTCTCACCGAGACACCGGAGGTGGCCGGGGTGCCGGTCCTCGTGCACCTGCTCTCCCCTGCCGGCCGCCCGGCGGCGGTCACCGCCGATCTGGCGTCGTTCTGGCAGGACGGATACCGGGCGGTGCGGGCGGAGCTGCGCGGCCGCTATCCGAAGCATCCGTGGCCGGAGGACCCGACGACGGTCGCGGCGACCCGGTACACCTCGGCGCGGCTCAGGCGGGAGTAGGCGCCGGATCCGGGGTGGGTGCGGTCGCCGCCTCCGGCTCCCGGCCGCCCGGCCGCCGGGACCGTGCCTCCAGCCACAGCGCGAGCGCCAGCAGCCCGGCGGCAAGGATCAGGAAACCCCGGGGCAGGTACGAGGTGAGCAGCAGGATCAGCACACGCTGGGACGAGACCAGTGCGACGGTGGACTCGATGTAGTCCTCGCGCATCTTCACGTGTCCGGCGAACGCGGTGACCGTGTCCTCGGGCATGCCCATCGCCTTCGCGTTGCGCAGCTCCTCCTTGTGGATCTCCTCGCCGTTGACGGGCGCGCCGGTGACCGGGTCGACCCAGAACATCCGCTTGGTGGTGTACCAGCGGGTCATGCCCGTCTTGGCGACCTGCGCGGCGGTCAGGCCCTCGATCGGCATCTTCTTCGGCATCGGGACCCTGGTCCACGGAATCGTCTGCTCGAAGTAGTAGACGTCCATGCCGCGGAACGTCCGGGTGCCCCTGTAGTGGATCGGCGAGCTGGTGCGGGTCTGGGCGTCGAAGTACTCGTAGTCGCGCTTCTCGGTGAGGAACGGCCATTTGAACTCGATGCCCTCGCGCTCGACGGGGTCGCCGTCGACGCTCTCGCCGGTGGCGTGGACGGGGGCCTGGCTGTGCGCGTCGAAGATGTAGCGCTCGGGGATCTGCGAGACCATCGCGCCGTTCGGGTCGACCACGTAGCTGAGGGTGTCCCAGACGACGACGTCGCGGCCGGCGCTGCGCTCGATCTTCTCGGACTCCTCCACATTGCCCTTGAGGGTCTGCACGATGGTGACCTTGGGGACCTGCTTGACCTTCATGCCGTCGTTGTAGTCGAGGAGCGTGGCGGGCTTCGCCTCCAGAACCATCTCCTGGTACTGGCTCGGCGGGATCTTCGCCAACCTCGGGAAGGCGTACCAGCGCAGCAGTGGCGACAGCGCGGCGAAGAAGACGGCGAAGGCCAGGAGTACGAGTCCGGCTCGGCGGCGCATGGCGTCCTCCCTCTACTTCTTGGGTCCGGGGACGGTGGTCAGCAGGGGTTTGGGCGAGGTCTCGCCGGGTGGTGCACCGATCGCGGTGACCGTGAACACGAGGGCGAGGGCCGCGGCCAGCCCGATGGCGGCGGCGATGACGGCACGCATGCTCGGCCTCCCGGAGAGCGCAGACCTGACAGGGCGTCAGAGTTGGGGCACCGTAGCAATGAAGACGCGAGATGAGAACACGTGAAGCAGCCCCTGTGCCGGGTGGTGGCACAGGGGCTGCTTGAGGACGCGGTACGGCTCCGGGGCCGCCGTCAGGCGGCGGGCGCCTCAACGTCGAGCTCGATGACGACGGTGGCGCCGCCCTCGGTGGTCAGGCGGAGCCTGTACGTGCCCGTGGTGTCGTCGGCGTAGATCTTCGGGAGCGTCAGCGTGCCGTCGGCGCCGGTCTTCAGGTCCGTCAGGGTGCGGACCGTGTTGCCGTCCGCGTCCTTGAAGTACGGGCCCTTGTCGTTCTCCACCGGCGCGTCCCCGTCGGTGATCATCGTCGCGGTGACGGCGACACCGGACGCGATCGCACCCCGGTACGTCGCCTTGACCGCGACGGTGTCGGCGAAATCGGCGCCGGGGGCGGCGGTCAGTGCCTTGTCGTCGGTCCTGGCGATCGCGTCGGCCTGCCGGGCCGTCACGGTCGCGGTGTACGGGACAGCCGGCAGCGAACGTCCGGTGGCGATGGCCCGGACCGTGAACCGGCCCGTCCTCTCGCCCGCTTGCAGCACCGGAGCCGTCACCGTGCCGTCGGCACCGGTGGCCAGGGTGACCGAGCTCTTCCCGCCCTCGAAGCGGGCGTCGGTGTCACCGGCGATGGTGAATGTGACGGACACCTTGGCGAGCGGGCCGCCCAGACTGTTCTTCGCCCGCACCTTGATCCGTTCGGCGAACGCGTCGCCCGCGGTGGCGGTCAGCTTGCCGGTGCCCGCGTTCTCCACGGCGCCGAGGGTCTGCGCCGGTGGCGGCTTGGGAGACGGCTCGGGGCTCGTCGAACCGCCGCCCGACTTCGGAGGCTTCGGGTCCGGCTTCGGGTCCGGCTTCGGATTCGCGGGCGGGGTCGGCGACGGGGAGGTGCCGGGGTTCGGGCTCGGGTCCGTACCACCGCCGGGGGGCGGCGGGACGACGCCGCTGCCGTCGGGGACCTCGTGCGTGCCGCGCCTGTAGTAGTCGAACCAGGAACGGACGGTACGGAGGTATTCGTTCGAGTGGTTGTAGCTGAGGACCGCCCGGTCGAGATCGGCCGCCACCGCCAGGTCGCGCGACCCGGCGCAGAGATAGCGCCCGGCGGCGAGCGCCGCGTCGTAGATGTTGTTGGGGTCCTTGCGGCCGTCGCCATTGCCGTCCTGGCCCCACGTCGCCCACGTCGACGGGATGAACTGCATCGGGCCGACCGCACGGTCGTGCGTCGAATCCCCGTCGTACGCCCCGTTGTCGGTGTCCTTGATCATGGCGAAGCCCTGACCGTTGAGGACCGGGCCGAGAATCGGGGAGAACGTGGTGCCGTTCGCGTCGACCCGGCCGCCGCGGGCCTGGCCGGACTCGACCTTCCCGATCGCGGCGAGGAGCTGCCACGGCAGCCGGCAGGCCGCGTCGGTGTCCGCGAGAGACCGCTCGGCCTTCTTGTACGCGGCCAGAACCGAAGCCGGTATGCCCGATTGCGCACTGCCGGTGATCGGCAGATTCGTCGACGTACCAGGCTTGTTGGGGCTGACCAGCGGGGGCAGGTCCGTGTAGTACGGCGAGTTGCCGGTGGCCGCGGGGTCGTCGGACGATGTGGAACCGGCGGCCGGCTGCTCACCACCGATGCCGCCGCCGTCCGATGCGAGTACCGCACCGGGGCCCTGCGAGGCGGCGAGCGCCGCCACAGCAACTGCGGCCACCGCAGTGGTGGTCGCCCCTCGGTACAGTCGGCGGCCGAATTGCGCTGCCATACGTCTGGTCCCTCCCCGTCGACGGCTGCCCACGCTCCCCAGCGCAAGGACTCAGGCGACCCTACGGCAACTTGTGCCGCTCGAACACAGTGACCTGACCGCTTCTTACCGGTATTTCACGTTGCAGACCGCAAGTTGTACAGGAGGCGTCGACTGTGTGCATCGGACGAGCACCGGATCGCCGCCCGGCGTACTCGCGCATACTTGCCGCCATGCCGTTCACCCTGAGCCATGCCGCCGCCGTCCTCCCAGTGGTCCGCCGGAACGGCACCGCGCGCGGGCCGCTCCTCGCCTCGGCACTCGTCGCCGGTTCGTTCGCCCCCGACATGACGTACTACGCGGACACGGCGATCCCCGGCGCCATGGAGTTCGGGGAGGTCACCCATACGGTGTGGGGTGTGTTCACGGTGGACGTGCTCATCACCGCGGCGCTCGTGGCGCTGTGGCTGCTGCTGCGCGAACCACTGGTGGCACTGCTGCCGCAGCCCTGGCAGGGGCGCCTGTACACCTTCGTACGCGGAGAGCGGCGCGGCCCGTGGGGGGTGCGCAACGGTGCCTGGTTCGTCCTGTCGGCGGTCCTCGGGGCGGGCAGCCATGTGGTGTGGGACGCGTTCACCCATCACGACCGGTGGGGCACCCGGCTGGTACCGGTGCTCAGTGAGAGCGCCGGCGGATTCCCGGTGTTCCAGCTTGTGCAGTACGGCAGTTCGGCCGTGGCGCTGACCGTCCTCGCCTGGTTCACCGTGTCGGGACTGCGGCGGACCGGAACCCGGCCCGCCCCGCCGTCCGCACCCGTCCTCGACCACCGGGACCGGTGGTACGCGGGCGCCCTGCTGAGCCTCTGCGTGCTGCTCGGCATCGTCCACCGGTGCGCCCGCTGGTACGCGTACTTCGGGCACATCGACACACCACTGGACATCATCCCCACCGCCTGCTTCGGCGCCGGAGCCGGCCTCGCCGTCGGACTGGTGCTGTACGGGGTATGGATACACCTCCGGGAACGGAGGCGGAACCGGCCGCCCACCGGGGCCGGGGATCCCGGCCGCCGGACGGACCTGGTATCGAGCCCGCCCGGCGACTGAGCACCGTACGACTGCCGGGACCGCCCCGCTCACGTCAGTGCGCGGCGGACTCCCAGTCCGCACCCACGCCGACCGACACATCCAGCGGGGCACGCAGCTGCACCGCCGTCGACATCTCGTGGCGCAGGATCTCCTCCACCTGCTTCCGCTCGCCCTTGGCGATCTCCAGCACGATTTCGTCATGGACCTGGAGCAGCATCCGGGACTTCAACTGCGCCTCGGTGAGCGCCCGGTCGACCTGAAGCATGGCGACCTTGACGATGTCCGCCGCCGTGCCCTGGATCGGTGCGTTCAGCGCCATCCGCTCAGCCGTCTCGCGGCGCTGCCGGTTGTCGCTGTTCAGGTCCGGGAGGTAGCGGCGCCGCCCGAAGACCGTCTCCGTGTAGCCGGTGGCCCGGGCCTCCTCCACCACCCGGTGCAGATAGTCACGGACCCCGCCGAACCGCTCGAAGTACGTGTCCATCAGTCCGCGCGCCTCGCCCGCCTCGATGTTCAGCTGCTGCGACAGACCGAACGCGGAGAGCCCGTACGCGAGCCCGTAGCTCATGGCCTTGATCTTGCGGCGCATCTCCGCGTCGACAGCGGACTTGTCGACACCGAAGACCTGCGAGGCGACCGTGGTGTGCAGGTCCTCACCGGACGTGAACGCCTCGATCAGCCCCGCGTCCTCCGACAGGTGGGCCATCACCCGCAGTTCGATCTGGCTGTAGTCGGCCGTCATCAGCGTCTCGAACCCGTCGCCGACGACGAAACCGCGCCGGATCGCCCGGCCCTCGTCCGTCCGGACCGGAATGTTCTGCAGATTGGGGTCGGTCGACGACAGCCGGCCGGTCGCCGCGACCGTCTGGTTGAACGTCGTGTGGATACGGCCGTCCGCCGCGATCGTCTTGACCAGGCCCTCGACCGTCACCCGCAGCTTCGCCTGCTCGCGGTGGCGCAGCATGATGATCGGCAGCTCGTGCTCCGTCTGCACCGCCAGCCACGCCAGCGCATCCGCGTCCGTCGTGTAACCCGTCTTCGTCTTCTTCGTCTTCGGCAGCCCCAGCTCACCGAAGAGAACCTCCTGAAGCTGCTTGGGCGACCCGAGGTTGAACTCACGGCCCACCGCGGCGTGTGCCTCCTTCACCGCCTGCTGCACCGCGCCGGCGAACTGCTGCTCCATGCCTTCCAGATGCTCCCGGTCCGCTGCGATGCCGTACCGCTCCAGGCGGGCCAGCAGCGCGGACGTCGGCAGCTCCATGTCGTGCAGCAGCTCGGCGGCGCCGACCTCCTGCAGCCGCACGGTGAACGCCTCGCCCAGATCCAGGACCGCACGGGCCTGCGCCATCAGCGCCTCGGCCTCCGCCTGGTCGTCCGCACCGAACGCCAGCTGCCCGTCGGACGCCGCCGCGGGGGCCAGCTCCCGGCCCAGATACTCCACCGACAGGGCGTCCAGCGCGAAGGAACGGCGGCCGGGCTTGACCAGATACGCGGCCAGCGCCGTGTCCATCGTGACGCCGTCGACCTGCCAGCCGTGCTCCGGGAAGACCCGCATCGCACTCTTCGCGTTGTGCATGACCTTCGGCTGCCCGGCATCCGCGATCCAGGCGGCGAACGCCCGCTCGTCCGCCTCGTCGAGCCGCGCCGGGTCGAACCACGCCGCCGCCCCGTCCCCCGCCGCCAGCGCGATCTCCGTGACACTGCCGGTGCCCAGCGCCCACGTGTCCACCGAGGCGACACCCAGCGGCTGCCCGCCGTGCTCGGCCAGCCACGGCGCGAGCTCACCCGCACCCAGCACCGCACCGTCCAGCTCGATGCCCGCGGCAGGCGCCGGGGTCTCGTCCTCGGCAGCCCCAGGGTCCACGGCCAGCAGCCGCTCCCGCAGGCTCGGGTTACGGATCTCCAGCACATCCAGCACACCCGTGACCGCCGAGCGGTCGTACGGCGCACGCTCCAGATCCTGCGGAACCTTCGACAGCTCCACATCCCGGACCATCTCGGTCAGCCGCCGGTTCAGCTTCACCGACTCCAGATGGTCCCGGAAATTCTGCCCGGCCTTCCCCTTGACCTCGTCGGCGCGCGCGACCAGCTCGTCGAACGAACCGAACTGGTTGATCCACTTCGCGGCCGTCTTCTCACCGACCCCCGGGATACCCGGCAGATTGTCCGACGGGTCCCCGCGCAGCGCCGCGAAGTCCGGGTACTGCTGCGGCGTCAGCCCGTACTTCTCCTCGACCTTCTCCGGAGTGAACCGCGTCAGCTCCGACACACCCTTCGTCGGGTACAGCACCGTGACGTTGTCCGTGATCAGCTGGAACGAATCCCGGTCACCGGTGACGATCAGCACCTCGAAGCCGGCCGCCTCCGCCTGCGTCGCCAGCGTGGCGATCACATCGTCCGCCTCGAAACCGTCGACCGCGAAACGATCGGCATGCATCGCGTCCAGCAGCTCGCCGATCAGCTCGACCTGCCCCTTGAACTCGTCCGGCGTCTTCGAACGGGTCGCCTTGTACTCCGGGAACTCCTGCGACCGCCACGTCTTGCGCGAGACATCGAAAGCCACCGCGAAATGCGTAGGCGCCTCGTCGCGCAGCGTGTTCGCCAGCATCGACGCGAAGCCGTACACCGCGTTCGTCGGCTGCCCCGCCCCTGTCGTGAAATTCTCCGCAGGCAGCGCAAAGAACGCCCGGTACGCCAGGGAGTGCCCGTCCATCAGGAGCAGGCGCGGTCGGTTGTCTGCCGTCTTCTTCGATGCCGTCTCAGCCACGCCCCCGATCCTGCCACGGACCACCGACAATCCGGACCGCACACCACTCGCCCGGCACCCGCCCCGCACCGCGTGACACGATCGCCGGAGACAGAAGAACCCGGAAACACACCAAGCGACACCGCGCAGGTTCGCAGCTGGCTCAAAGGGGAGCAGACATGGCCACCAAGCCGCCCACCGGTGACCCGGTCCAGGACGCACCACACGTCGAACCGGCCCAGCACGCCGCCGCCGGACTGCCCGCCGTCGCCCACAGCCTGCGCATCGCCCAACAGCAGATGGGCGTCCGCCGCACCGCCCGGACCCTCCTCAAGGTCAACCAGAAGGACGGCTTCGACTGCCCCGGCTGCGCCTGGCCCGAGGGCGACGAACGGCACACCGCCGAATTCTGCGAGAACGGCGCCAAGGCCGTCGCCGAAGAAGCCACCCTGCGCCGCGTCACACCCGACTTCTTCGCCGCCCACCCCGTGGCCGACCTGGCCACCCGCAGCGGCTACTGGCTCGGCCAGCAGGGCCGCATCACCCAGCCGATGTACCTGCCCGAAGGCGCCGACCGGTACGAAGCAGTGACCTGGGACCACGCCTTCGAGATCATCGCCGGGGAACTGCGCGCCCTCGGCTCCCCCGACGAAGCGCTCTTCTACACCTCCGGCCGCACCAGCAACGAGGCCGCGTTCCTGCTCCAGCTGTTCGCCCGCGAATTCGGCACCAACAACCTGCCGGACTGCTCCAACATGTGCCACGAGTCCTCCGGCTCCGCCCTCACGGAGACCATCGGCATCGGCAAGGGCAGCGTCTCCCTCGAGGACCTCCACCAGGCCGACCTGATCATCGTCGCCGGACAGAACCCCGGCACCAACCACCCCCGAATGCTCTCCGCCCTGGAGAAGGCCAAATCCGCAGGCGCCAGGATCATCTCGGTGAACCCGCTCCCCGAAGCCGGCCTGGAACGGTTCAAGAACCCACAGACACCCCAGGGCATGATCAAGGGCACCGCCCTGGGCGACCTCTTCCTGCAGATCCGCATCGGCGGCGACCAGGCCCTCTTCCGGCTCCTCAACAAGATGATCCTGGAGACCGAAGGCGCCGTCGACAACACCTTCGTACGCGAACACACCCACGGGTACGAGGAATTCGCCGCCGCCGCCCGCGCCGCCGACTGGGACGAGACCCTCACCGCCACCGGACTCGACCGCGCCACCATCGAGCAGGCCCTCACCATGATCCTCGCCTCGAAGCGCACCATCGTCTGCTGGGCCATGGGCCTCACCCAGCACAAACACTCCGTCCCCACCATCCGCGAAGTCGTCAACTTCCTCCTGCTCCGCGGCAACATCGGACGGCCCGGCGCCGGAGTCTGCCCCGTCCGCGGCCACTCCAACGTCCAGGGCGACCGCACCATGGGGATCTTCGAACGCCCCGCCCCCGAATTCCTCGACGCCCTCGACAAGGAATTCGGCATCACCTCACCACGCCACCACGGCTACGACGTCGTCCGCTCCATCCAGGCCCTCCGCGACGGCGACGCCAAGATCTTCTTCGCCATGGGCGGCAACTTCGTCGCGGCCACCCCCGACACCACCGTCACCGAGGCCGCCATGCGCCGCGCCCGCCTCACCGTCCACGTATCGACCAAGCTCAACCGCTCGCACGCCGTCACCGGCACCCGCGCCCTGATCCTGCCCACCCTCGGCCGCACCGACAAGGACGTCCAGGCAAGCGGCAAGCAGTTCGTCACCGTCGAGGACTCCATGAGCATGGTCCACGCCTCCCGCGGCAACCTCACCCCCGCCAGCCCCCACCTGCTCTCCGAACCCGCCATCGTCGCCCGCCTCGCCCGCGCCGTCCTCGGCCCCGGATCCACCACCCCCTGGGAAGAGTTCGAGAAGGACTACGCAACGATCCGCGACCGCATCTCCCGCGTCGTCCCCGGCTTCGAGAACTTCAACGCCCGCGTCGCCCACCCCGGCGGATTCACCCTCCCGCACGCCCCGCGCGACTCCCGCCGCTTCCCCACCGCCACCGGCAAAGCCAACTTCACCGCGGCACCCGTCGAATACCCCGAACTCCCCGAAGGCAGACTGCTGTTGCAGACCCTGCGCTCCCACGACCAGTACAACACCACGATCTACGGCCTCGACGACCGCTACCGCGGCATCAAGGGCGGCCGCCGCATCGTCATGGTCAACCCCGACGACGCCCGCACCCTCGGCCTCACCGACGGCGCCTGCACCGACCTCGTCAGCGAATGGAAGGACGGCGTCGAACGCCGCGCCCCCGGCTTCCGCATCGTCCACTACCCCACCGCCCGGGGCTGCGCCGCCGCCTACTACCCCGAGACGAATGTGCTGGTCCCCCTCGGCTCCACCGCCGACACCAGCAACACCCCCGCGAGCAAGTCCGTCGTCGTCCGCTTCGAGAACATCAAGGGGTAGAACGTCCGGGGTCAGGACGCCCGGAGTCAGGGCGTCCGGGAGCAGAGCATCCGGAGATAATCCGCACACCCAGCTCACTAAGCGTTCGCTCAGTCGTCTGATAAGAACAATGCACACAGCAAGAAAACGATGAACCACCGCAGACGATCGGAGCCGGACCCCATGGGCGAGCACAGCACACCCAAGTTCCCCCAGGAGATCATCGACGAGTACGCCACCCTCGGCGTCGACCTGCCCGCACTCTTCTCCGCCGGACACCTCGGCGAACGCATGGGCATCCAGATCGTCGAAGCCTCCGCGGACCGCGTCGTCGGCACCATGCCCGTCGAAGGCAACACCCAGCCCTACGGGCTCCTGCACGGCGGCGCCTCCGCCGTCCTCGCCGAAACCCTCGGCTCCGTCGGCACCATGCTCCACGGCGGCGCCACCAAGCTCGCCGTCGGCGTCGACCTGAACTGCACCCATCACCGAGGGGTACGGAGCGGACTCGTCACCGGCACCGCCACCCCCGTACACCGCGGCCGCTCCACCGCCACCTACGAGATCGTCATCACCGACGAACAGGACAAGAGGGTCTGCACCGCCCGCCTCACCTGCCTGCTCCGCGACGCCCCCAAGGCGGCCGCCGCCTGACTGACCGACACCCGAACACACCTCTGCCCGGCCGGACCACAAATCCGGCCGGGCAGAGCCATATCCACCCACAACAACCCGCCCACACAAGACCGTTGAACAACCTCCATACCCAACACCCTTGACCCCGCAACCCCTTGTGTGGCCCACTCAGCAGCCACACGCAGCCCACGGACACCACAGGGCGTCGACCACACACCTCCCCGGCGTAACACTGCGTAACAAACGCGCAAAACCGGAGCGCCGCCGGGCAGCACACAGAACCCGGCCCCGCAGACACCGGGCACCCCGTCACGCCCTCACACCCCCCACCACGTGACAGCACCAAGATCGCCTCAAGCCCCTTAGCAGAGCTGCGCGTTCTCAGAATGCGGTCACTTCACCGTCCCGCAAAAAGCCGTACATGTCCCCACAGCCACCTCAAGCCTTCCTCAACGGCATAACAAGACAGTCACATCCTCCGCCGACCCATCCCCGACCCCGCCACCTGCGCCTAGAGTCACGGCCAGTCACCGCGCCGCCGGGTGCGTCTGCAGCACGGCCCTGTACCAACCCAGTACGGCCCGGCGACCGACACGGCACCTCAAGCAGAGGAGGCCGCGCCAGGGAAAGGACTTTTCGTGCGACACCGTTCTTTGCTCATCCTCACCACAGTGCTCACCACAGGAGCACTGACGCTCACCGCCTGCGGGTCGCGCGACGACAACAACAACAAGAGCAGCGGCGGCGGCGACACCCAGACCGTCGTCATCGGCGTCGACGCGCCCCTGACCGGCGACCTCTCCGCCCTCGGCCTCGGCATCAAGAACTCCGCCGACCTCGCCGCCAAGACGGCCAACAAGGACAAGACCGTCCCCGGCATCACCTTCGAGGTCCAGCCGCTCGACGACCAGGCGCAGCCCTCCGTCGGCCAGCAGAACGCCACCCAGTTCATCGACAACAAGAAGGTCCTCGGCGTTGTCGGCCCCCTGAACTCCGGCGTCTCCCAGTCGATGCAGAAGCCGCTCAACGACGCCGGCCTCACCCAGATCTCCCCGGCCAACACGGGCACCGAGCTGACCCAGGGCGACAACTGGAAGACCGGCGACAAGAAGCGCCCCTACAAGACCTACTTCCGCACCGCCACCACGGACCAGATCCAGGGCGCCTTCGCGGCGAAGTACCTCTTCAACAACGCGAAGATCAAGCAGGTCTACCTGATCGACGACCAGAAGCCCTACGGCGCCGGTCTCGCCGCCTCCTTCAAGGCGACGTTCACCGAGCTCGGCGGCAAAATCGCCGGCTCCGACCACGTCAACCCCGACGACCGTGACTTCAACGCCGTCGTCACCAAGGTCAAGAAGTCCGGCGCCAAGGCCGTCTACTACGGCGGCGAGTACCCCGCCGGCGCACCCCTGAGCCAGCAGCTCAAGGACAGCGTCCAGATCCCCCTCATGGGCGGCGACGGCATGTACAGCGCCGACTTCATCAAGCTCAACAAGAAGGCCCAGGGCGACATCGCCACCTCCGTCGGCAAGCCCGTCGAGGAGCTCGACTCCGCCAAGAAGTTCATCGCGGACTACCAGACGGCCGGCTACAAGGACGCCTACGAGGCCTACGGCGGCGGCACCTACGACGCCACCTGGGCCATCATCGAGGCCGTCAAGGCCGTCGTCGCCGCCAACGACGGCAAGCTCCCCGACGACGCCCGCGCCAAGGTCCTCGAGGCCGTCGGCAAGGTCAGCTTCGACGGCGTCACCGGCCCCGTCGCCTTCGACGAATTCGGCGACACCACCAACACCATGATGACCGCCTACCAGGTCGACGGCGGCAAGTGGGTCTCCAAGCTCAGCGAGGCCTACACGAAGGACTGACCAAGTCCTCCCGGTCAGACAGAACAAAGAAAACCAGACCGCGCGGGAGCGCTACCAGCGCTCCCGCGCGGTGCCATATCCGAACCACTCCACGGAGGCCCTGCGGTGAACGAACTGCCGCAACAGCTGGCCAATGGACTCATCCTCGGCGCGATGTACGGTCTCATCGCGATCGGCTACACGATGGTCTACGGAATCATCCAGCTCATCAACTTCGCCCACGGCGAGATCTTCATGATCGGAGGCTTCGGAGCCCTCACCGTGTACCTCTGGATGCCGGCCGGCTCCAACCTCCTCGCAATCGTCCCCCTCATGATCATCGGCGGCGTCATCTGCTCCGTCGCCATCAGCGTCGCAGCCGAACGCTTCGCCTACCGGCCCCTGCGCACCGCCCCCAGACTCGCCCCGCTGATCACCGCGATCGGACTTTCCCTCGCACTCCAGCAGGCCATCTGGAAGTGGTACCCCGACGCCACGAAGGACCACCCCTTCCCCCAGTTCAAGGGCGACGCCTTCGACATCCTCGGCGCCAACATCCAACGCGGTGACCTCTTCGTCCTCATCGCCGCACCCGTCTGCATGATCGCCCTCGGCCTCTTCGTCTCCAAGACCCGCTCCGGCCGCGGCATGCAGGCAACCTCGCAGGACCCCGACACCGCCAAGCTCATGGGCATCAACACCGACCGCATCATCGTCATGGCCTTCGCCATCGGCGCCGCGTTCGCAGCCGTCGCAGCCGTCGCCTACGGGCTCAAGAACGGCCAGATCGGCTTCCGCATGGGCTTCATCATGGGCCTCAAGGCGTTCACCGCAGCCGTACTCGGCGGCATCGGCAACATCTACGGCGCCATGCTCGGCGGAGTCGTACTCGGCGTCGCCGAATCCCTCGCCACCGGCTACATGAGCGACGTCCCCGGCATGGACCTCTTCGGCGGCGGCGCCTGGAAGGACGTATGGGCCTTCGTCCTCCTCATCGTCGTCCTGCTGCTCCGCCCCCAGGGCCTGCTCGGCGAACGCGTCGCGGATCGGGCGTGATACGGATGACCACCCAGAGCACACTCATCCCACTGCCCGCACCGATCGCCCGCCTCGCCACCATCGCAGGCGCCGCCATCGCCCTCGCCGGCACCTTCCTCGCCTGGACCTGGACCACCGACTTCCCCGGCGACCTCACCGTCACCGGCTACCCCGGCGGCCTCCAGATCCTCACCCTCACCAGCGCCGCCCTCACCCTCCTCTTCGCACTCAGCGGATACGGAATCCGAGGACTCCGCTGGCTCACCCCCGGCGGCACCAACAGCCCCGTCCGACTCCTCGCCCTCGGCACCCTCGGCACCACCGGCTACACCATGGGAGCCATCGCCTACGAGCTCGGCGGCGTCGTCAACCTCGAACCCGGCGCCTGGGTCAGCGGCATCGGCGCACTCATCGCCACCATCGCCGCACTCGCACTCCCCAGCGACGAACCACTCCCCCAGCACGAAACCCGGCCCAGCGCCTGGCAGCGCTTCCGCAACAGCCTCACCGCACCCGCGGCACCCCGCGCCAGAACACTCCCCGCCTGGGCCGAAATCCTCATCATCACCGCAGTCTTCGGCGCCATGCTGTACGTCTTTACCTACGGCATCGACATCCCCACCGAAGAATCCGAACAATTCATCGGCTTCCTCATCACCGCGGCCTTCGCGTTCACCGCAATCACCCGCGCCGGACTCATCTCCCGCATCACCGCACTGACCACGAAGCACCGCAACGTCGCCCTCACCGCAGCCCTGGTCGCAGCACTCTGCTTCCCCTTCACCCAGGACACCGCGGAATACGCCCTCATCGGCGTCAACATCCTCATCTTCGCGACCGTCGCCCTCGGCCTCAACGTCGTCGTCGGCCTCGCCGGCCTCCTCGACCTCGGCTACGTCGCCTTCCTCGGCGTCGGCGCCTACACCGCGGCCCTCGTCTCCGGCGCACCACTCGCCGCCATCGGCGTCCAGTTCCCCTTCTGGGCCGCCGTCCTCACCGGAGCCGCAGTCTCACTCGTCTTCGGCGTCCTCATCGGCGCCCCCACCCTCCGACTGCGCGGCGACTACCTCGCCATCGTCACCCTCGGCTTCGGAGAGATCTTCCGCGTCACCGTCAACAACCTCAACGGCAACAGCGGACCCGACCTCACCAACGGCTCCCAAGGCATCCCCAGCATCCCGGACCTCAACCTCCTCGGGATCGACTTCGGACTCAGCCACGACATCGGCCCCTTCACCCTCAGCAGGCCCGCCAACTACTACCTGCTGATGCTCGTCGTCACCGCCGTCGTTGTCCTCGTCTTCCGCCGCTCCGGAGAATCCCGCATCGGCCGCGCCTGGGTCGCCATCCGCGAAGACGAAACCGCCGCCACCGCCATGGGCATCAACGCCTTCCGGCTCAAGCTGCTCGCCTTCGCCCTCGGCGCGACCCTCGCCGGCCTCGCCGGCACCGTCCAGGCACACGTCAACTACACCGTGACGCCCGAGCAGTACCAGTTCGCCGGCTCCGTACCCCCCAACTCCGCCTTCCTCCTCGCCGCCGTCATCCTCGGCGGCATGGGAACCCTCAGCGGACCCTTCGTCGGCGCAGCCCTGCTCTACCTCATCCCGGCCAAACTCCAGTTCATGAAGGACTACCAGCTGCTCCTCTTCGGCATCGCGCTCATCCTCCTGATGCGCTTCCGCCCCGAAGGCCTCGTCGCCGACCGCAGGAAACAGCTCGAATTCCACGAGAACGACCCGATCGACGTACCGGAACCACGGCAGTCCGAAGAAACCGGCGCCGGCATCGCCAAGGCGGGGGCGTGACCACCATGACCACCACCACGAAAACCGCCACCACCGTCCTCGACGCAAGCGGCGTGACCATGCGCTTCGGCGGCCTCACCGCCGTACGCAACGTCGACCTCACCGTCAACGCAGGCGAAATCGTCGGCCTCATCGGACCCAACGGCGCCGGCAAAACCACCTTCTTCAACTGCCTCACCGGGCTCTACGTCCCCACCGAAGGCAAAGTCAGCTACAAAGGCACCGTCCTGCCGCCCAAGCCCCACCTCGTCACCCAGGCAGGCATCGCCCGCACCTTCCAGAACATCCGGCTCTTCGCCAACATGACCGTCCTGGAAAACGTCCTCGTCGGACGCCACACCCGCACCAAAGAAGGCCTCTGGTCCGCCCTCCTGCGCCTCCCCGGCTTCACCAAAGCCGAGAACGCCAGCCGGGAACGCGCCATGGAACTCCTGGAATTCATCGGCCTCCACACCAAGGCCGACCACCTCGCGCGCAACCTCCCCTACGGAGACCAGCGCAAGCTGGAAATCGCCCGCGCCCTCGCCAGCGACCCCGGACTCCTCCTCCTCGACGAGCCCACCGCCGGCATGAACCCCCAGGAAACCCGCGTCACCGAAGAACTCATCTTCGCCATCCGCGACCAAGGCATCGCCGTCCTCGTCATCGAGCACGACATGCGCTTCATCTTCAACCTCTGCGACCGCGTCGCCGTCCTCGTACAGGGCGAAAAACTCGTCGAAGGCACCTCCGACGTCGTCCAGAGCGACGAACGCGTCGTCGCCGCCTACCTCGGCACCCCCTTCGAAGGCGCCCCCGGCGCCGAAGAAGTCGCCGAAGTCGAAGCAGCGGAAGCCGAAGCACACGCCGAAGCCGCCGAGGCCGAAGCCGCGGAGACCGAACCCGCCGAAGCCGCGGAAGCCGAAGCCGCCACCGGCGACACCAGCACCGCCCGCACCGAAGAGGAGGACACCCGATGACCGCACTGCTCCAGGTCGAAGACCTCCGCGTCGCCTACGGCAAGATCGAAGCCGTCAAAGGTATCTCCTTCACCGTCGAAGCCGGCCAGGTCGTCACCCTCATCGGCACCAACGGCGCAGGCAAAACCACCACCCTGCGCACTCTCTCCGGCCTCCTCAAGCCCATCGGCGGCCAGATCCTCTTCGAGGGCAAACCTCTCACCAACATCCCCGCCCACAAGATCGTCTCCCTGGGCCTCGCCCACTCCCCCGAGGGACGCCACATCTTCCCCCGGCTGACGATCACCGAGAACCTCCTCCTCGGCGCCTACCTCCGCAACGACAAAGCAGGCATCGAAAAGGACATCCAGCGCGCCTACGACCTCTTCCCCATCCTCGGGGAACGAAGGAAGCAGGCAGCAGGAACCCTCTCGGGCGGCGAGCAGCAAATGCTCGCCATGGGCCGCGCCCTCATGTCCCAGCCCAAACTGCTCATGCTCGACGAACCCTCCATGGGCCTCTCCCCGATCATGATGCAGAAGATCATGCAGACCATCGTCGAGCTGAAGGCCCAGGGCACCACCATCCTGCTCGTCGAGCAGAACGCCCAGGCCGCACTCTCACTCGCCGACCAGGGCCACGTCATGGAGGTCGGCAAGGTCGTCCTCTCCGGCACCGGCCAGAACCTCCTCCACGACGAATCCGTCCGCAAGGCGTACCTCGGCGAGGACTGACCGACACCGCTCCACACGGAAGAGGCCCGCACCCCGATCGATCCGGGGTGCGGGCCTCTTCCCTACGTACCTACGCGGCTACTCGCCGTCCTTCGCCGCCCGCTTCTTCTCCTCGGCATCCTCGATCAACGCCTCGGCAAGCTGCTGCATCGACAGCCGACGATCCATGGACGTCTTCTGGATCCACCGGAACGCCGCCGGCTCCGACAGCCCGTAATCCGTCTGCAGAATGCTCTTCGCCCGGTCCACCAGCTTCCGCGTCTCCAGCCGCTGGGCGAGGTCCGCGACCTCGCTCTCCAGCGCCTTCAGCTCCGCGAACCGGGACACGGCCATCTCGATGGCCGGCACCACGTCGCTCTTGCTGAACGGCTTCACGAGGTACGCCATCGCACCGGCGTCCCGGGCCCGCTCGACCAGGTCGCGCTGCGAGAACGCGGTGAGCATCAGGACGGGCGCGATGGACTCCTCGGTGATGCGCTCGGCGGCGGAGATGCCGTCGAGGATCGGCATCTTCACATCGAGGATGACAAGGTCGGGCCTGTGCTCACGGGCGAGCTCGACCGCCTTCTCGCCGTCACCGGCCTCGCCGACGACCGCGTAGCCCTCTTCCTCGAGCATCTCTTTGAGGTCGAGGCGGATGAGAGCCTCGTCCTCGGCGATGACGACACGGGTCGTCAGCGGCGGGACGTGCGACTTGTCGTCGTCGGCGACGGGCTGGGGCGACTCGGGCGTGGTCACGGGGCTCCTCGTTGCGGGGCAGGTGCAGCTCCCTTGAGCCTACCCACCTGCGGTATGGTGGTCGCGCAGCGGGTCGAAGAGCACCTTCGATTCTGTGAGCCCCGGTAGTCCAATTGGTCAGAGACAATGGATTCAAAACCCATCCAGTGTCGGTTCGAGTCCGACTCGGGGCACTTTTCCTTCGATTCCAAGGCCACCGAGGAATAGCAGAACTTCACATGAACGTGTGAATGCTTGCTTATTCCACCTGCGGGTCATCAAGATCCAGACAGGATCGGCCCTGTGTACGACCTTGATACGCGCAAGCGCGCTCTGGCACTCATCGCCCAAGGCTTCAGCCAGAACTCCGTAAGCAAGCAGACCGGCATTTCGCGTGCCGCCATCCGTTCGTGGCAGGCGCGAATAGAACCCCTCGGCTGGAACCGTGCTGCGGACTGTCCAAGGTGCGGCGACATGCCGAGCGATCCTGAAGTCCCCGCCGCGTACGCCTACTTACTGGGCCTCTATCTCGGCGACGGCTGCATCAGCTCCGCCAAAAGGGGCGTGTACTTCCTCCGTATCGCCTGCGCCGATGCCTGGCCCGGCCTCATCGACGCCTGTGCCGAAGCCATGCAGATCGTACGCCCCGGAAACAAGGTGTTCCGGGTTCAGCGTCAGGGCTGCCAGTACGTGACGTGCCACAGCAAGCACTGGCCCTGCCTCTTCCCCCAGCACGGTCCCGGCAGGAAACACGACCGCAAGATCGCTCTCGAACCCTGGCAACAGAGGATCGTGGATGCCCACCCGTGGGAATTCGTCCGCGGCCTCATCCACTCCGACGGATGCCGGATCATCAACTGGACCACACGCCTCGTCGGTGGCGAACGGAAGCGCTACGAGTACCCCCGGTACTTCTTCACCAACAAGTCGGACGACATCCGCAAACTGTTCAGCGACACGCTCACCGCTGTCGGGGTCGAGTGGACGACCCTCGCACGAGGCAGCAGCCCGCTCAACATCTCCGTCGCCCGACGGGCGTCCGTCGCTCTCATGGACGCTCACGTCGGGCCGAAGCACTGACGACCGACTTACTTGGGGCTGTCGTCCTCGCCGATGTGGTGCACGCGCACCAGGTTCGTCGATCCGGGGACGCCCGGCGGCGAGCCGGCCGTGATGACCACGATGTCGCCCTTCTCGCAGCGGCCGATCCGCAGGAGCTCCTCGTCGACCTGGGCGACCATCGCGTCCGTGGAGTCGACGTGCGGGCCGAGGAAGGTCTCGACGCCCCAGGTGAGGTTCAGCTGGGAGCGGGTGGCCGGGTCCGGGGTGAAAGCCAGGAGCGGGATGGGTGAGCGGTAACGCGACAACCGCTTGACCGTGTCGCCGCTCTGGGTGAAGGCGACAAGGAACTTCGCGCCGAGGAAGTCGCCCATCTCGGCGGCTGCGCGGGCGACCGCGCCGCCCTGGGTGCGAGGCTTGTTGCGGTCGGTGAGCGGGGGCAGGCCCTTGGCGAGGATGTCTTCCTCGGCTGCTTCGACGATGCGGGACATCGTGCGGACCGTTTCGACCGGGTATTTCCCGACGCTGGTCTCGCCGGAGAGCATCACGGCGTCGGTGCCGTCGATGACGGCGTTGGCGACGTCGGACGCTTCGGCTCGGGTGGGCCGGGAGTTGTCGATCATCGAGTCGAGCATCTGGGTGGCGACGATGACCGGCTTGGCGTTGCGCTTGGCGAGTTTGATGGCGCGCTTCTGGACGATGGGGACTTGTTCGAGGGGCATTTCGACGCCGAGGTCGCCGCGGGCGACCATGATGCCGTCGAATGCGGCGACGATGTCGTCGATGTTCTCGACGGCCTGGGGTTTTTCGACTTTGGCGATGACGGGGAGGCGGCGGCCTTCTTCCTCCATGATGCGGTGGACGTCGTCGATGTCGCGTCCGCTGCGCACGAAGGAGAGGGCGATGACGTCGGCGCCGGTGCGCAGGGCCCAGCGGAGGTCTTCGATGTCTTTGTCGGAGAGTGCGGGGACGGAGACGGCGACGCCGGGGAGGTTGAGGCCTTTGTTGTCGGAGACCATGCCTCCTTCGATGACGGTGGTGTGGACGCGGGGGCCGTCGACGTCGGTGACTTCGAGGGTGACACGGCCGTCGTCGACGAGGATGCGTTCGCCGGTGGTGACGTCGGTGTGGAGGCCTTCGTAGGTGGTGCCGCAGGTGTTGCGGTCGCCTTCGATGGGTTCGACGGTGATGGTGAAGGTGTCGCCGCGTTCAAGGAGTACGGGGCCTTCGCGGAAGCGGCCGAGGCGGATCTTCGGGCCTTGAAGGTCGGCGAGGATGCCGACGCTGCGTCCGGTTTCGTCGGAGGCTTTGCGTACGTGGCGGTAGCGCTGTTCGTGTTCGACGTAGGAGCCGTGGCTGAGGTTGAAGCGGGCGATGTCCATTCCGGCTTCGACGAGTGCCTTGATCTGCTCGTATGTGTCGGTGGCTGGGCCCAGGGTGCAGACGATTTTTGCTCGGCGCATGGTTTGAGCCTAAACCTTACCTACGGGTAGCGATTTGGCTCTGCGTGTCGTCTCAACAACCTTTGGGTGAAGGGTTATTGACAAGTGTTGAATTGTGCAGCGGGGCGCTCTGATGAGCATTGTTTTCAGAGTTTTGGGGGTGCCATGGTGAAGCGGGCGTTCACCTGGGCGTAGACGGTCTGCCGTTGGGGTTCGAGGTCGAGGGCGGGGGGTGTTTCGGGTTCTGCTCCGCCGTATGCGGCGCTGCTGCGGAAGCTGGCGGGTGCGGCGGGCATGGGTGGGAGGGGGGCGGTGTTCTCGGCGCCGAGGTCGGCGATTTCGAGGAGGGCGGTGAGGTGGGTGCCGAGGGCGTCGGCGTATTCGCGGGCGCGTTTGAGGGCTTCTTGTACGGCTTGGCGGCGGGCTTGGGCGTGGGCGGGTGAGTCGGGGCGGAGGTTCCACCAGGGGCCGTTGATGTGGGTCATGTCGAGGTCGGCGATGCGGGTGGTGAGTTCGCCGAGTGCGGTGAAGTCGCCGAGTACGGCGGTGATGTGGACGCGGCCGTGGTAGGCGCGGATTTTTTCGTCGCGTCCGCGTGCGGTGAGTTCGGGGGTGATGGAGAAGGCGCCGGTTTCGAGTTTTTCGACGGCTTGTCCGTAGGTGCGTGCGATTTCGAGGACGTGGGCGTTCCGTCGGGTGAGGTCTTCGAGGGCTGTTCGGCGGTCTTTACCCCGGGTTGTAACAGTAATGGTGATATGAGCGGTTTCGGGGTCGACTTCGAGGCGTGCTTCGCCGCGGACGGCGACGCGGGGGTGGTCGGGGGTGCCGTAGGGGGCGGGTGTGTGGGTCATGGGTCCACTGTCGCATCGGGGGTGCGACCTGCGTGGTCATCAGATAGAAACCTGAGAGGGGTGTTGCTGGGTGCGGCTGGTGGGTCATTATCTACGCGCGTTGTGTACTGCGAGATCTGATCTGTGGGAGAAGAAATGCCGCTGAACCGTAGGACGTTCCTGGGCACATCGGCCGCGGCCGGGGCCGGTGTGGCGATGGCTGGGGGTGTGGCTGTGCCCGCCGAGGCCCAGGGTCGCGGTCTCGGGCGTCCGCCGAAGCGGTATGCGTTCACTGTGATGGGTACGACCGATCTGCACGGGAATGTCTTCAACTGGGACTACTTCACGGACAAGGAGTTCGACGACAAGGCGCACAACGATGTGGGTCTGGCGAAGATCTCGACGCTGGTGGAGCAGGTCCGTGCGGAGAAGGGCCGTCACAACACCCTGATGATCGATGCGGGTGACACGATCCAGGGCACGCAGCTGTCGTACTACTACGCGAAGGTCGATCCGATCACGGCGGAGCGTGGTCCGGTGCATCCGATGGCGCAGGCGATGAACGCGATCGGGTATGACGCGGCGGCGCTGGGCAACCATGAGTTCAACTACGGCATTCCGGTGCTGCGGAAGTTCGAGGAGCAGTGTGATTTTCCGCTGCTGGGTGCGAACGCGCTGGATGCGAAGACGTTGACGCCGGCGTTCGCCCCGTATGTGATCAAGCGGATGCGTACGCCGCACGGTCCAGATGTGAAGGTGGCGATTCTGGGGCTGACGAACCCGGGGATCGCGATCTGGGACAAGGCGAATGTCAGCGGCAAGATGGTGTTCCCGGGGTTGGTGGAGCAGGCGGCGAAGTTCGTGCCGCGGCTTCGGTCCATGGGGGCGGATGTCGTCATCGTGTCGGCGCACTCGGGGACCAGTGGGACGTCGTCGTACGGTGACCAGGTTCCGTATGTGGAGAACGCGGCGGCGCTGGTGGCGGAGCAGGTGCCGGGCATCGACGCGATTCTGGTCGGTCATGCTCACCTGGAGATCCCCGAGTACTTCGTGGAGAACAAAGAGACGGGCAAGAAGGTGGTGCTCTCCGAGCCGTTGAAGTGGGGGCAGCGGTTGACGCTGTTCGACTTCGATCTGGTGTGGAAGAAGGGCCGCTGGGTGGTGGAGAGTGCGGGTTCGCAGGTGTTGAACTCGAACACGGTGGCGGAGGATCCGAAGATCACGGGGTTGTTGGCGGATGAGCACAAGAAGGTTGTGGCGTACGTCAATCAGGTGATCGGTACGTCGACGGCGGCGATGACGACGGCGGAGGCGGCTTGGAAGGACGAGCCGATCATTGATCTGATCAATGTGGTTCAGGCGGAGACGGTGAAGGCGGCTCTGGCGGGTGGGGCGTATGCGTCGTTGCCTGTGCTGTCGCAGGCGTCGTGTTTCTCCCGTACGGCGCAGATCCCGGCGGGGAATGTGACGATCAAGGATGCGGCGGGGCTGTATCCGTTCGAGAACACGCTTGAGGCACGGTTGCTGACGGGTGCGCAGCTCAAGGATTATCTGGAGTTCTCGGCGCGGTATTACGTGCAGACGGCGGCGGGTGCTCCGGTGGATACGGCGACGTTGACGAATGCGGGTAACACGCCGGACTACAACTATGACGCGGTGTCGAGTCTGACGTATGAGATCGATATTGCGAAGCCGAATGGTTCGCGAATTGTGAATCTGTCGTTCGAGGGCAAGGCGATCGATCCGGCGGCGGAGTTCGTGCTGGCGGTGAACAATTATCGGGCGAGCGGTGGGGGCAACTTCCCGCATGTGCCGGGTGCGAAGCAGCTGTGGGCGAATTCGGAGGAGATCCGGAACACGATCATTGGCTGGGTGCAGGCGAAGGGTTCGGTGGATGGTGCGCAGTTCGCTTCGGTGGACTGGCGGCTGACGCGGGATGGTGTGCCGGTGTTCTAGTGCCATTCCCGGCACTGGTGGCTGGGTGGGTGTGGCGGCCGTCTCCTCTTTGAGGGGGCGGCCGCCTTTTTTGTCTGTGGGGTGTCAGTTGCCTTGGGCGAGGGGGATGAGGGCGGGGTGCTGGTGGGGGATGTGGGGGGTGTTCTGGGGGGTGAGGCCGAAGGTGGTGAAGGCGGTGCGTTGTGGGAGGGGGTAGGCGTTGGTCCGGGTGAGGTTGTTGAGGATGGTGGCGCTGCGCCAGGCGGCGAGTCCGAGGTCGGGGGCGCCGACGCCGTGGGTGTGGCGTTCGGCGTTCTGTACGTAGATGTTGCCGGTGACGGTGGGGTCGAGTTCGAGGCGGAACTGGTTGTCGATGCGGGGTCGTCCGGCGGCGTCGCGGTGGATGTGGGGGGTGAGGCCGGTGAGGAGGCGGTCGAGGGGGCGTTCGCGGTAGCCGGTGGCGAGGATGACGGCGTCGGTGGTGAGGCGGGTGCGGGTGTTCTGTTGGGTGTGTTCGAGGTGGAGTTCGACGCGGGCGTTGGCGAGGCGGCCTGCGGTGCGTACGTGGACGCCGGGGGTGAGGGTGGTGTCGGGCCAGCCGCCGTGGAGGGTGCGTCGGTAGAGCTCGTCGTGGATGGCGGCGATGGTGTCGGCGTCGATGCCTTTGTGGAGTTGCCATTGGTGGGGGATGAGTTCGTCGCGTACGGATTCGGGGAGTGCGTGGAAGTAGCGGCTGTAGTCGGGGGTGAAGTGTTCGAGGCCGAGTTTTGAGTACTCCATGGGGGCGAAGGCGCCGGTGCGGGCGAGCCAGTGGAGTTTTTCGTGTCCGGCGGGGCGGGCGCGGAGGAGGTCGAGGAAGATTTCGGCGCCTGATTGGCCGGAGCCGATGACGGTGATGTGTTCGGCCTGGAGGAGTTGTTCGCGGTGGTGGAGGTAGTCGGCGGAGTGGATGACGGGGACGGATTCGGCTTGGGCGAGGGGTTTGAGGGGTTCGGGGATGAAGGGTTCGGTGCCGATGCCGAGGGCGATGTGGCGGGTGTAGGCGCGGCCGAGGGCTTCGACTTCGCCGTGGGTGTCGAGTTGGGTGAAGTCGACTTCGTAGAGGGTGCGTTCGGGGTTCCAGCGGATGGCGTCGACTTGGTGGCTGAAGTGGAGTCCGGGGAGTTGGTCGGTGACCCAGCGGCAGTAGGCGTCGTATTCGGCGCGTTGGATGTGGAAGCGCTCGGCGAAGTAGAAGGGGAAGAGGCGGTCGCGGCTGCGTAGGTAGTTGAGGAAGGTCCAGGGGCTTGAGGGGTCGGCGAGGGTGACGAGGTCGGCGAGGAAGGGGACTTGGAGGCTGGAGCCGTCGATGAGGAGTCCGGGGTGCCAGTGGAAGGCGGGGCGTTGTTCGTAGAAGGTCGCGGCGAGGGGGTGGATGCCGTGGGCGAGGGCGGCGAGGGAGAGGTTGAAGGGGCCGATGCCGATGCCGACGAGGTCGTGTGGCTGGCCGGGGTCGGGGGTGGGTCGGTCGGTCATCGGGGTGGGTTGCCTTTCTGGACTGTGTGGGTGAGGTGGGTGATGAGGTCGAGGAGGGTTTGGAGGTCGTGGCGGGTGGTGTGGGGGTTGAGGAGGGTGGCTTTGAGCCAGAGGTGGTTGTCGGCGTGGGCGCGGCCGAGGACGGCTTGGCCGGTGGTGAGGAGGGTGCGGCGGACGGTGGCGACGGTGTGGTCGGTGGCGTCGGTGGGGCGGAAGAGGACGGTGGTGATTGTGGGTGGTTGGTAGAGGTCGAGGGTGGGGTTGTGGGTGATGAGGTCGGCGAGTTGGTGGGCGGTGTTGATGGTGTGGTCGATGAGGTCGGCGAGTCCGGTGCGGCCGAGGGCTTGGAGGGTGACGGCGATTTTGAGTGCGTCGGGTCGGCGGGTGGTGCGCAGTGAGCGGCCGAGGAGGTCGGGGAGGCCGGCTTGGGTGTCGTCGTGGGCGTTGAGGTAGGGGGCGTGGTGGTGGAGTGGGTGGAGGTGGTGGTGGTCGGGGACGGCGAGGATGCCGGCTGATGCGGGTTGCCAGCCGAGTTTGTGGAGGTCGAGGGTGACGCTGTGGGCGCGGTCGAGGCCGTGGATTTTGGTGCGGTGGGTGGGGCTGAAGAGGAGTGGTCCGCCGTAGGCGGCGTCGATGTGGAGTTCGGCGCCGTGGGTGGTGCAGAGGTCGGCGATGTCGTCGAGGGGGTCGATCTGGCCGGTGTCGGTGGTGCCTGCGGTGGCGGTGACGAGGAGGGGGCCGGGGTGGTGGGTGAGGGCTTCTTCGAGTGCGGTGAGGTCGATGACGCCGGTGGGGGCGGGGATGGTGTGGGGTTCGGGGAGGCCGAGGAGCCAGGCGGCGCGGGTGATGCTGTGGTGGGCGTTGGCGCCGGTGAGGGTCTGTACGGGGCCGTGGCGTTCGCGGGCGAGGAGGAGGGCGAGTTGGTTGGCTTCGGTGCCGCCGGTGGTGATGAGGGCGTCGGGGTGGGGTTGGTGGGGGTAGATCTCGGCGGCGAGTGCGGTGGTGGTGTCGGTTTCGAGGGTTGAGGCTGCGGGTGCTTGGTCCCAGGAGTCCATGGAGGGGTTGAGGGCGGAGGCGGCGAGGTCGGCGGCTGCGGCGAGGGCGAGGGGTGGGGTGTGGAGGTGGGCGGCGCAGTGGGGGTGTGCGGGGTCTGCGGCGCCTTGGGTGAGTGCGGTGATGAGGGTGCGCAGCGCGTGGTGGGGGCCGGTGCCGTGGTCGGGGATGAGGGGGTGGGTGGCGTGGTGTATGTGGTCGGTGACGGTTTGGGGTCCGCCGGCGGGTAGGGGGCCGTGGCGTTGTTGGGCTCCGTCGTGGAGTGCGGTGAGGACGGTGTCGAGGAGGGGGCGTAGGGCGGCGGGGCCGGTGGTACCTCCGGCGAGGGGTGGGGTGGGCATGGTGGTGGGGTCCTTCGGGCGCGCGTGGGTGGACGTGTCAGCTTGTCCGGGTTTCTGGTGGCGCGGCCGGTGAACTCGGTGATCTGAACTCGAAAGGGGGACGGGTGGTGGCTGTGGGGGTGGTGGTGGGGGGCGGTGGTATGGGTGTGCCCGGCTTCCCCTCGGTGGTGAGGGTGGGCCGGGCACGGGTGGTGCGGTGTGTGGTTGTGGGGGTGGTGCGGGGTTGTGTGGTCAGTGGGCGTTGCGTACGGCGAGGGCGCGGCGGAGGTCGTCGATCTGGTCGGCGAGCATGCGGCGCAGGGCGGGGGTGAGGGTGTTGCCGTCCAGTGCTTGTTCGCCGAGGTGGAGGTTGTCGGCGGTGATGGTGTAGGTGGGGAAGGCGTGGCGTCCGGCGGCTTCGGCGATGGCGGGGCCCCGGCGGGTGGCGAGTCGGGTGGCGTCGGGGTAGTAGCGGGGGACGTAGTCGCTGGTGAGGTCGGTTTGTTCGGCTTGCCAGAAGCCTTGTGCGGTGGCGGTGAAGAGGTAGTTGGAGAGGGTGTCGTCGTTGAACAGGGCGTCCCAGGCGGCGGCTTTGGCTTCGGGGGTGGGTAGGGCGGCGCGGCAGCGGGCGGCGCCTTCCTGTCCGGTGGCGCTGGGGTCGTTCTCGAGTTCGGTGGCGATGGTGGTTTCGTCGGTGGCGCCGAGGGTGGCGAGGCGGGTGAGGATGCGCCAGCGGAGTTCGGGGTCGAGTTCGGGTCCGCCGGGGACGGTGTCGTCGGTGAGCCAGGTCTGGATGGTGTCGGGTTGGGTGGCGGCGTCGATGAGGTGGCGTACGGCGGTGAGGCGGAGGCCGGGGTTGGTGCCGTCTTCTGTGCGGCGGATGAGGTCGCGGCAGAGGGCGGTGAGGGTGGCGAGGGCTGCGGGGCGGTTTTCGGGGGTGACGTAGCGTGCGGCGATCTGGGTGCCGGCGAAGGTCAGGACGCCTTGGAGGAGGGCGAGGTCGGTTTCGTGCGGGAGGTGGGTGCGGGCGGTTTCGAGGTAGGTGGTGGGGTCGAGGTCGCCGTCGCGGACCATGTCGCGGGCGCTGTTCCAGATGACGGCTCGGGTGAGGGGGTCGGGGATGCCGGAGAGGCTGCGTACGACGGTGTTCCAGGAGGGTGCGTCGGGGCGGATCTTGGCGTAGGTGAGGTCGCCGTCGTTGAGGACGAGGAGGGCGGGGCGGCGGCCGGGGTGGGTGGTGGGGGTGCCGTCCTGGGGGATGTCGAGTTCGAAGCGGTCGCGGAGGGCGAGCTGGTCGGGGCCCGGCTGGGTGTCCAGGGTGTGGTCGTAGGTGCCGACGGCGATGCGGTGGGGGCGGGTGCCGTGGTGGTCGACGGTGAGGGACCAGGTGGTGTCGGTTTCTTCGATGTGGGGGGTGAGGGTGTCGACGCCGGTGGTGCGGAGCCATTGGTCGGCCCAGGCGTGGACGTCGCGTTCGGTGGCGGAGGCGAGGTTGTCGATGAAGTCGGCGAGGGTGGCGTTGCCGAATTTGTGGCGGGCGAAGTGGGTGTTGATGCCGGCGAGGAAGTCCTTTTCGCCGAGCCAGGTGACGAGTTGACGGAGGGCGGATGCGCCCTTGGCGTAGGAGATGCCGTCGAAGTTGAGCATCGCGGATGCGGTGTCGGGGACGGCGGCGGGGTCGGGGGCGACGGGGTGGGTGGTGGGACGCTGGTCGGCGTCGTATCCCCAGCCCTTGCGGGCGACGCCGAAGTCGACCCAGGTGTCGGTGAAGCGGGTGGCTTCGGCGAGGGTCTGGTAGCCCATGTATTCGGCGAATGACTCGTTGAGCCAGATGTCGTCCCACCAGGCGAGGGTGACGAGGTCGCCGAACCACATGTGGGCCATTTCGTGGGCGATGACCATGCCGCGGACTTGGCGTTCGGTGTCGGTGACGGCGGAGCGGTAGATGAATTCGTCGCGGAAGGTGACGAGTCCGGGGTTCTCCATGGCGCCGGCGTTGAATTCGGGGACGAATGCCTGGTCGTAGGAGTCGAAGGGGTAGGGCTCGTCGAATTTTTCGTGGAAGCGGTCGAAGCAGGCGCGGGTGATGTCGAGGATTTCGTCGGCGTCGGCGTCGAGGTGGGGGGCGAGGGAGCGGCGGCAGTGGATGCCGAAGGGCAGTCCGGCGTGCTGGGTGGTGACGGAGTGCCAGGGGCCGGCGGCGACGGCGACGAGGTAGGTGGAGATCAGTGGGGTGGGGGCGATGGTCCAGCGGCCGTTGCCGGTGTGTTCGGCGATGCCGTTGCCGAGGACGGTCCAGTTTTCGGGGGCGGTGACGGTGAGGGCGAAGACGGACTTGAGGTCGGGTTGGTCGAATGCGGCGAAGACGCGTTGGACGTCTTCCATGAAGAGCTGGGTGTAGAGGTAGGTTTCGCCGTCGGCGGGGTCGGTGAAGCGGTGCATGCCTTCGCCGGTGCGGGAGTAGCGCATGGCGGCGTCGATGCGGAGTTCGTGTGCGCCGGGGGTGAGTGCGGTGAGGGGGAACCGGTTCTCGGTGAGGTCGGCGGGGTCGAGGGGCTGCCCGTCGAGGGTGATGGAGCGCAGGGTGGCGGGCTTGAGCTCGACGAAGGTGTCTCCGGCCGCGAGTGCGGTGAATTGGATGACAGTACGGGAGTCGAAGGTGTCTTCTCCCGTGGTCAGATCGAGGTCGATCGTGTACTTGTCCACGTCGAGGAACTGGGCTCGGGTCTGCGCTTCGTCGCGCGTCAGTACGGACATGGATCCACTCTGCCGCATGGGGTGGGGGGTGCACAGGTGGGTTCTCGCAGAGCTGAGCGGGTGCGTGTGCGCGAGGTGCGTGCGCGAGGTGGAGTCGGCGGGGCGGGTTCGCGGGCGGGTCCGCGGGGTCAGTGTCCTGGGGTGGTTTCCGGCGGGGTGGGGTCGGCGCGCCGGTGGTGGAGGAGGACGACTCCGTTGCCGAAGGTGCGGGTCCCGGCGAGGCGGAGGCCGGTTCTGGTGTCGGATGCCTGGAACAGGGGTTTGCCGCGTCCGATGAGTACGGGGTGGACGTAGATCCGGTATTCGTCGATCAGGTCGTGCTGTCGGAAGGCCGCTGCTAGATCGGCGCCGCCGAGGGCCAGGTCGCCGCCGGGCTGTGCGGTGAGTTCCCGGATGTGTTCGGGGTCGACTTCGCGTAGGACGGTCGTGTTCCAGTGGGCGGTTTCCAGGGTTCGGGAGAACACGGTTTTGGGCATGTCCCGCCAGATTCGGGCGTAGTCCGCGACGGGTCCGGCGTTGGCGGGGTCGGCGTCGGCGGTGGGCCAGAAGTCCGCCATGAGTTCGTGGGTGACGCGTCCGGTGAGGAAGCCACCCATGGTGCTGAGCTGTTCGTTGAAGTGGTGGTGCAGTTCGTCGTCGACGAGGTGCCAGCCGATGTCGCGGTCGGGTCCCTCGATGAATCCGTCGAGGGACACCGACATCATCAGGACGATCTTCCTCGTCACCTGTGTGCGGGATCCGGTCACGGGCGGGACGATACGCCTGCGCTGTCCGCGTGGGTGCGTGTCGGGAGGACGTGACCGAAATCTCCCCCGCTCGATCACGGTGGGGGCTCCGGTCGGCGGCCGGGCACGGGTGCGCGGCTCCTTTTTCAAGGCGCGGTACGTCGCGGGGCCCGCCTCACCACGGGTTCCGGCCGCGTATCGAAGCGTCAGGCCGGTGAGAAGATGTGGTTGCTGATCAGCCGGGCGGCGCCGACGACGCCGGCGACCTGGCCGAGTTCGCCGAGCACGATCGGCAGGTTGCCGGTCGCCAACGGCAGCGACTGACGGTAGACCTGGGTGCGGATGCTCGCCAGGAGGTTGTGGCCGAGTCCGGTGAGCCCTCCTCCGATGACCACCAGGCCGGGGTTGAGGAAGCTGACCAGGCCGGCGATGACCTGACCGGTACGGTTGCCTCCCCAGCGGATCAGATCCAGGGCCGCGGCGTCCCCGGCGCCCGCGGCGGCCGATACGTCCTCGGGGGTCAGCCTCCCGGCCGATGCGAGCCGTCCGGCCAGCTCCGTCGAGCGGCCGGACTCGGCGAACGCGGTCGCGTCGCGTACGAGGGCGTTCCCGCCGAAGTAGGCTTCCAGGCAACCGGTGTTGCCGCAGGCGCACCGCGGCCCGTCCGGGTCCACCTGGATGTGGCCGATGTCGCCGGCACTGCCGGTCATACCGCGGTGGACCTCGCCGCCGACGACGATGCCGCAGCCGATGCCGGTCCCGAGCTTCACGCACAAGAAGTCACGTACGGACCGGGCGACGCCGGCCTGCTGCTCGCCCAGGGCCATCAGGTTCACGTCGTTGTCGACGAGGACGGGGCAACCGAGCTCCTGGCTCATCGCCTCGCGGACGGGGAAGCCGTTCCACCCGGGCATGATCGGCGGCGCGACGGGGACACCCTCCGGAAACCGGACAGGTCCCGGCACGCCGATCCCGGCACCGTCGAAGTGTTCCGCCGACGTCGCCTCGCGCAGCTTACGGACCAACGCCAGCACCTGCTCGAAGACCGCGACCGGGCCGTCGCGCACGTCCAGCTGCTCGGCCACGTGGCCGAGGACCTCCAACTCGGCGTTGGTGACCGCGACATCCACGGAGGTGGCGCCGATGTCCACGCCGAGGAACCGCAGCGACGGGGCGACCCGGACGTTGTGCGAGCGGCGGCCGCCGCGGGAGGCGGCGAGGCCGTCCGGGACGACCAGACCGGTTTCCAGCAGCCGGTCGATCTCGAACGCGAGCTTGGAGCGCGACAGCTCGACCAGGTCCCCGAGGGCGACCCGGGACTGCGGGCCGAGGTCGCGCAGGAGGCGGAGCAGCCGGGCCTGATGCATATTGGCCGGTCGAACCGTCGTACTCCTCACGCCGCCCCCGTCGTGGTCAGAGCCGTTCGCATGCCCGGTGCTTGGGGGCGCGACTTCCACCGGACCGTAGCACCGTGCCGTCGACGGCAAAAGAAACTTGTGCGCCGAGTTACAGGACTTTAATCAGCAGATGGACAAAGCCGGTTCGAAGCAGCACAGTCTCTTTGCCGCCCAGGCTCTTGCAGAGGCGGCCAGGCCCGATGGGGTGGAGCCGTCCAGCTCTCCACCCCATCGGTTTTGGTGCGCTGTCCGGTTCGCTCGGCGGGCCGCTGCCGCAGTCGGCCGAGGCACACGGCTCAGGCGGCGTCACCGCCCGGCCGTGACTCAGCGACCGGCGAGACTGTGGTTCGGCATGCCGACGTCGGACTGGCCGGCCGCCTTCTTGATCAGGGCGGCCTCCCGCTGGTCGAGGACTCCCTCCTTCCGTAGCGTCGTGACGATCTCCCCGACGTGTGAGACGAACGCGCCGTGGTTCTTCCAGGCCCGGTGATCCTCGATCAGCTCGTTGACCGTGCAGCCGTTGGTCGTGACGCGGTTCGGGACACCGGTATTGATCGAGCCGGTGAACACGGTGGAGCGGTCGTCCGTTTCAGGACAGTCGGTCGGCGGCTTGCTGTCGACGATGGTGAGGGACAGCGACTGCGGCGTGGAGGTGTTGCCGGCCTTGTCGCTGGCCCGGTAGAGCAAGGTGTGGCTCCCGGCTCTGTCGATCGCCACCGGTGCGGAGTACTGCAGGTAGGGGCCGCCGTCGAGGGAGTACTCGATCCCGGCCACACCCGACCCCGTGTCCGAAGCCGTCACCGTCACCGTCGCACTGCCGACGTAGTCACCGGAGTCGTTCTTCGTGCCGGAGACGGAGGCCGACACCTGCGGCGGCGTCCTGTCCTCGGGCGGAGCCGCCACGACGGTGAACTCGACCGACTTCGCCGGCGAGGTGTTGCCCGCCTTGTCCGTCGCTCGGTAGCTCAGTGTGTGCCGGCCCACGTTCTTCACCGCAACGGGCGCCGTGTAGTCACTGTATGACGCACCATCGAGGGAGTATTCGATTCCGGCCACGCCCGACTCGGCATCAGAAGCGGTCACCGTGACGGTCGCGCTCGATACATAGTTACCGGCGGAGTCCTTCGTCCCCGACACCGTCGCGGACGTGTCGGGCGGTGTGGTGTCCTTCGGCGGTTCGGGTGCCACGACCGTGAACTCGACCGACTTCACCGGCGAGGTGTTGCCCGCCTTGTCGGTCGCCCGGTAGCTCAACGTGTGCCGGCCCACGGCGCCGACGTCAACGGGCGCCGTGTAGTTGCGGTAGGACGCGCCGTCGAGCGAGTACTCGATTCCCGCCACACCCGACTCCGCGTCCGAAGCGGTCAGCGTCACGCTCGCGCTGGACACGTAGTTCCCGGCGGAGTCCTTCGTCCCCGACACCGTCGCGGACGTGTCGGGTGGCGTGGTGTCCTTCGGCGGCTCGGGTGCCACCACCGTGAACTCGACCGACTTCACCGGCGAGGTGTTGCCCGCCTTGTCGGTCGCCCGGTAGCTCAACGTGTGCCGGCCCACGGCGCCGACGTCAACGGGCGCCGTG